>JAFGMU010000003.1 GCA_016927395.1 Alphaproteobacteria bacterium | reverse complement strand
TTTGGACAAAGCTGACACAGCATTACAATCAGCTGATTTGACAGATTATGCAAAAACAACAGATGTTAACACTGCATTAGGAACCAAAGCAGACCAGGCAACAACATATACAAAAACTGAAGTTGATACTGCATTGACCGGCAAAGCTGATACTTCTACAACATATACAAAAACCGAAGTTGATACAGCATTAACAACAAAGGCAAATACAGCTGATGTAACAACTGCATTGGCAACAAAAGCAGATACAACATATGTTGATACAGGATTGGCAGCCAAAGCAGATCAGGCAACAACATACACAAAAACCGAAGTTGATACTGCATTGACCGGCAAAGCTGATACTTCTACAACATATACAAAAACCGAGGTTGATACAGCATTAACAACAAAAGCAAATACAACAGATGTAACAACTGCACTAGCAGCAAAAGAAGATGTTGCAAATAAGTCTATTGATATGAAAGCAGATAGTGGAAGTACAACAAAATATCCAACAGTAAGTGCAGTTGAGAATATTGTGTATGATTTGGCAGATGGTATTGATGCAACATTTGAACAGCTTGCAAATAAATCTGATAACATAACAACAGATACAGGAAGTACGACAAAATACCCAACGGTAAATGCAGTTGAAACATACTCTATACCAAAACCATCTGCAACATGTTTGGGTGCACAGGCACAATGCGTATTGAGCATAAATAAAACAAATGGTTCAATTTATTGGGAAGATGTAGCAATGCCAGTAGAAGAAAACCAGGCTCAATAATAACAACTTAATTTTATAAAAAACCCTAGGGAGAATGTAAAATGAAAAGACTAACAGCGGGCGTATTAACAGTCTTGATTACATCTGGTTTTTCGAGTATAGCAAGCGCTGAAATCGCCAGTAAATCATACGTTGATGTACAAAACACTGCTCAGACAGATACAATTAACACGGCTTTGGCGGGTAAAGCAGATCAAGCAACTACTTATACCAAAACCGAAGTTGATACTGCATTGACAGGCAAAGCAAATACAGCCGACCTGGGTGCATTGGCAGCCAAAGACAATATCGTAACAACAGATATCGTCGATGCAAATGTTACCAAAGCTAAACTGTCAACAGATGTTCAGGCTTCTTTGGATAAAGCTGATACATCTTTGCAGTCTGCTGATTTGGCTGGTTACGCAACAACCACAGCATTGGATGCCAAAGCAGATAAAACAACAACATACACCAAAACCGAAGTTGATACTGGATTAGCAGCCAAAGCTGACCAAGCAACAACATATACCAAAACCGAAGTTGATACTGCTTTGACAGGTAAAGCTGACACAGCAACAACATTGGCAGGGTATGGTATCACTGATGCTATGACATCAACAGATATCAACACCGCATTAGGTCTGAAGGCAAATACAGCCGATTTAGGTACATTGGCCACAGCAGCCCCAGGTGCTTGTTCCGATCCAACAAATAAATGTGTTTTGACATTTGATGGAACAACATACAGTTGGGAAGTTGTCGAAAGATAATAATATATTCGGATCTGTGTAAAAATTTTGAATTTTTACACAGGTTCCAGGATATTATAAATATAGTTGTTAAATGCCCAAGGATTGTTATTTGTTATGACGAAAAAAGCTTGGATTTTTTCGGTGTTTGTTGTCCTTGCTGTTTCAGTGATGGGTACTGAAAATGCTTTTGCCGTTATTGCTAGTAAGAATTTTGTTGATACAGCAATTGGAAATATCCAACTAATTCCAGGTCCAGAAGGCCCACAAGGTCCAAAAGGTGACAAGGGTGATACTGGTGATATGGGTCCCCAAGGAATCCAAGGTGAACAAGGTCCAAAAGGCGACAAGGGTGATACTGGTGAAACTGGTGCGGTTTCCAGTTTGGTTGTATCGGGTACGGGAAATTTTGTTTCCGATTTATCTGGAACAAATACTTTAACAGTTACAAAATCTAATATAAAAATACCAGTTGGTTCTGAAACTTCTACAACTTATGCAACCATTTGGGTTGAATGATTAGTTTATATAAGCAGCATTATTCCAATGCCAGCTGCAGCAAAAGCAATTGCAAATATTGTCAGCGGCCAAAAATATTTTTTAACCATTGTGTTTGCTTTTTCTTGAAAACGCCACAATAAAAAGCCAACTATTGCAAATCGTGCAGTTCTGAAAACTGCAGAAACCCCCAAAAATACCAATGCTGGAAACCCCAGAAATCCTGCGCAAATTGCCATAAGTTTATATGGTACTGGTGTGAATGCAGTTATAAAAATAATAAAGATACCGTGTTTAATAAACAATTGCTGTGCAATTTGAAATTTGTCCATTGTTGAAAAAGTATTTATCAGCCAAACACCAACAGAATCAAATAACCAATACCCAATCATATAAGCAACTGCACCACCAATCAAAGATCCCAATGCAGCAGCAATCGTTACAGGGATTGCACGTTTTTTATTTGCAACAATTGCCGGGGTCATAAATACTTCTGGTGGAATAAATAAAAATATAGATTCAAAAAAAGTCATAATAAAAACAACCCATGAAAACGCGGGGTGTTCAGATTTTTTTAACAAACTATCAACAAATTTCATTTTTTATAAACCTTTTTAATTAAAAAATTTTCTTGATTGTAATTTAATGTTTCATACTTTACAATCACTATTATGAAAAAACAAATAAACTCTAATCGTGGTGAAAGAATTGCCAGCAAAGTTCAAATTTTGGTGGCAGAAATTTTACGTGATAATTTTAGTGATGACGCAAATGTGTCAACTGTATCTTTGGTCGGGTCTGAATCGCATGGTGGTTTACGGTTTGTAAAATTATTTTATTACACCAGAAACCCAGATATAAAGTATATTCAAAAGCGTTTGGATGAAATAACCAAAATGGTACGTTTTGAATTGGCTGCGCGTATGGACCAAAAATATGTTCCAGATATTCGATTTATTTATGATGATACATTGGAACGCGCAAACAGAATTGACAAGCTGTTGGGGACAATATAATTATTGGTTTTATTCTGGAATCCAACCTTCGAATTTTTGAATTGCAAGTGCGATTTTTTCACTATCCAGATTTTTTAATAATTCAGTTCGTATAAAACCGGTTTGTTTTTCAATAAAAGAAATATAATTTTCTGTATTGTTTTCCGATGTTGGTGCATAACGGTTAATTGCAGCATCTAATGTTAATTCACGGTATGTTTTTGTATTTAATAATGCAACTAATGCTGAAAATCCGGATTCATAATTTGGAAAGACCGCAAAACCATTTGATTCATGTGTGGCGCCATGTCGAATTGCAAAATCACCAAAGCGCAAATTTCCTGGGTTGTTGTTTCGCCAGGATAAGCTGGGTTTCATTTTTTACCTTTTTTAAATTTATATTGATGTTTTAAATAAAAAAGACGCAAAATTGCGTCTTTTAATTGTCTTTTATTATACCAGAAAACTGTCATAAAATCAATAATTATCTGTTTTTTTGAAAAAGATTAGGATTAATCTCGAATCTAGAAGATCTTTCTAAAAGCTCTTTGATTTCTTCTTGATATGTTTTCAATGACGCCTTCCATTTTATTGTTCCATTTTTTTTATCTAATGATTCAGAGTCAGGTCTTTCTTCGGAAACGTTTCTAAAAATCACTTTTTCATAGAATGGGCAAACAAAAGGCATATATCCAGCAAAATTTGGGTACTTTAAAAATGATTCTTTTCGTTTTTCTTGCTCTTTGTACTTTTTTGCCAAACATCCGCCAATACATTGTCCACAACCATTAAAATTTGTTTTTGATGGAAAGTCTTCTATTAATGATTTCTTGTGATTATATGATGATATTAATTTATAAAGAAAAGTTCTGAGCCTAATCATAATTAATCCTTTTATATTTTTTATTACCAAAATATATTTGTACATATTGTTTATTTTGTCAAGATGTATTATTAAATTGTTTCTTGGTAAATAATCAATATTTATCTATTTTTTCCTGCATTTTAAAATCCGGCAATAAAATGTCTATACCGTGCAACATTGATTCTTTTGTTGCTTGGCGATAAATATATGTTTCTTCATTTGCCCAAGAATATTTTCCAGTATTTTTATTAAAAACAGTGATTTTATTTTTTGGATCTGGTCTTTCGTCTGATATATAACGGAAAATAGTTTTTTCAAAGAAGGGACAAAATATTGGCATAATACCGCCAAAATTTTCTTCGGTCAGAAATTTTAATTTTCTTTTGTTTTTCTTCATTTGATGCAATACAACCGTTTGCGCAATAACATTTGAATTTACTTGGTTTACCGGTGCCTTGGCGATTCAAAATTATATTCATTCTAAAATCCTTTAACTTTGTATCAACTTTGGTATTGTATTACTAAATATCGTTTTGTCAACAATTGTAGAGATTTAGTGGTTTTATGCAAAGAATCCGGTTGAAAGTTGTAAAATACTGGTGTATCATTGCCGCAACCGAGCACAAGAGAGATGCAAGGCGAATAAGATAAAAATGAAACAGTCACATATTAGAAATTTTGCAATTGTTGCCCATATTGACCACGGTAAATCAACGCTTTCAGATAGATTGATTGAATTTACAGGTGGTTTGGAATCTCGTGAAATGAAGGCCCAGGTTCTGGATAGCATGGATATTGAACGCGAGCGAGGAATTACAATCAAAGCACAGACCGTGCGTTTGAATTACACAGCAAAAAATGGTGAAACTTACCAGTTGAATTTAATGGATACGCCAGGACATGTTGACTTTACATACGAAGTATCACGCAGTTTGGCTGCATGTGAAGGTGCTTTGATACTGGTTGATGCAACCCAGGGTGTTCAGGCACAAACCCTGGCAAACGCGTATTTGGCGTTGGACAATAATTTGGAAATGCTGCCCGTTTTAAATAAAATTGACTTGCCATCCAGCGATGTAACTGCTGCCAAAGAGCAAATATCAGATGTTATTGGTTTGGATGCAAAAGATGCACTGGCAGTTTCAGGAAAAACAGGTCAGGGCGTCCCAGAATTACTAGAAGAAATTGTAACCAAGCTTCCACCACCAAATGGTGATGCAAATGCTGCTACGCGCGCGTTGTTGGTTGATTCTTGGTATGATTCATATTTAGGTGTTGTTATTCTGGTTCGTGTTGTTGATGGCAATCTGAAGCGTGGTCAAAAAATAAAATTTGTTGCAACAGGCGCTGAATACTTTGTTGATAAAATCGGATATTTTACACCAAAAATGGTTAATACAGACGAACTGAATACTGGTGAAGTTGGATTTATCATAACTGGTATGAAAACAATTCATGACTGCAAGGTTGGTGACACAATAACTGATGCACGTTCCACAGTTGATAGATTGGCTGGGTTCAAACCATCGGTTCCAGTTGTGTTTTCTTCATTCTTTCCAGTCGAAGCCGACGATTACCCAAATCTGCGTGATGGGGCTGAAAAATTGGCATTAAATGATGCTTCGTTTGTTTTTACAACTGAAAAATCCAGTGCGCTGGGGTTTGGTTTACGTTGCGGATTTTTGGGTCTGTTGCACATGGAAATCATCAGCGAACGTTTGTCACGTGAATTTAATTTAAGTCTTATAAACACAATTCCGTCGGTGTTGTACAAATTACATCTGCGCAGTGGCGAAGTTATCGATTTGGAAAATCCAGCCGATATGCCGGATCCGACGCTGATAAGTTTTATAGAAGAACCATGGGTTCGTGCAACAATCATGATGCCTGATAATTATATGGGCGGAATTATGGCACTGTGTTCGGAACGTCGTGGAATCCAGGAAAACATATCATACGTTGGTAACCGTGTTGTTTTAGTTTATCAGTTGCCTTTGGCGGAAATAGTTTTTGATTTTTATGACAGGGTAAAATCGTTGTCATCTGGTTACGCCAGTTTTGATTATTCTGTTTTTGGATATCAGGAATCTGATTTGGTCAAGGTATCTATTCTTGTTAACGAAGAAAATGTAGAACCGCTATCATTCCTTTGTCATCGTAGCTTTTCGGAAAAGCGTGGTCGCCAGATTGTTGAAAAATTAAAAGATTTAATACCCAGACATCAGTTCAAGATTCCAATCCAGGCAGCAATCGGTGGCAAAATTATTGCGCGCGAAACAATTGCTGCGTTCAGAAAAGACGTTACTGCAAAATGTTATGGTGGTGATATAAGCAGAAAACGCAAATTGTTAGAAAAGCAAAAAGAGGGTAAAAAACGTCTGCGTACATTCGGCAATGTTGAAATACCACAAACCGCATTTATAAATGCATTGAAAGTATAAAAGAAAAAACAAAGGGGATAAAATGGCACATCAGTTTCTGTTTAATCCTTATATTCTTGATAATCTGCCGATACCCAGTACCGGGTTTGATGTTGTCCAAGACTCGGCCGAGCCGCGCTTGCGTATGTACATAACCAGCCGTGGTGTAAAAAGTTTCTTTGTCAGAAAGCGGGTAAAGGGCAAAGATCGCAGAATTATTATTGGTAAATATCCCGGGACCGAGGTGTCAGATGCCCGTGAAAAAGTAGCCGAGGTTTTGAAAACGGCAAATGTAGTCCCAAAACTGCACCGTAAAAAAACCAATTTCAGAAAAATGGCCGATATTTATTTGGTTAAAAAAGTTCGCCGTTCAGATTCGTCTTTGGCAAAGTTGGTTCGTTCGATTATGCGTCACCTGTCACCTTTGTTTGAAAAAAATATCCAAGATATAACCCAGGAAGATATTTCAAATGTTTTGTCGGCAATCAGTGGAAACGCAGTAAAAAACAGAATACATGAATTGCTGCACAGTATTTTTAAATTCGCAATTGAAAACGGTTATGCTTTAGAAAACCCAGTATCAAAAATTCCAAAAATAAAAGAACAAAGACGTGTTCGCCCATTGACACAGGCTGGTTTTAACAGATTGTTGGTTTCTATAAACAAAGAAAAATCACAAAATTTACGTTCGGCATTTTTAATGCTGATTTATGGTTTTATGCCAAAGTCAAAAGTGTTTTCCATGCAATGGCGTGATCTGGATTTTAATCATTATACTTGGTGTGGACATCCGCTTTCTGATGCTGCAGTCGTTGTTCTTCAGAATTTGCCCCAGAACGGTCGTTGGGTTTTTCCTGGTCGTGGCGGTCACCATTTAACCGATCCCAGAATGGCATGGCACAGGGTGGCAACTAATGCAAAGATACCAAATTTGACAATGGACGATGTTAATAAATTCCTAAATAAAAAGCTGGTTTGGGCGTCAAATAGGGAAGATTTCCGATTAAATATGAACAGATTAATTGATAATATTATAATGTAATGATATTGGGGCATAATTTTTGCCGGCTGTTACCATTTGTTATAATTTCTTGACAGTCAGAACAGAAAATGATAGTTTTTGTTATCGACGCCCTAGTACGGGCTCAAAAGTTTAACTAAAACAAAGGATAAAAAATGACAACTTTCGATAGAGTAAAAAAAATCGTGGCGGATAAGCTGGGTGTTGAAGAGGCCAAGGTTAAAGAAACATCTGCATTCGTAAACGATTTGGGTGCGGATTCTTTGGACGTAGTAGAATTCGTTATGGAAGTTGAAAAAGAATTCAATATTGTTATCCCAGACGAAGATGCCGGTAAAATGGCAACTGTTGGCGATGCTGTTAAATATATCGAAACACATGCTAAGGCACCAAAAGCTGCTTAAGCTGGCGATAAAAAATAATACAATTCTCTGAAAAAGAGTTTTTTGTAGTATTAAAATATTAAAACCGTTTATAACGTTTTGTTGTTGACGGTTTTTTTATTATGTTTAATAATAGATACAGTTTATCCCTGTGGTAAACCAGAATTTCGGACCCGATTAAAAGTCAGGTTCAAAAATGAAATATTAAACAAGGAAATAAAATGAGAAGAGTTGTTATTACAGGTATGGGCATGGTTACACCAGTTGGAACTGGGGTTGAATATGCTTGGGAAAATATCAAAGCTGGTAAATCTGGTGTTCGCACAGTTGACATCTTTGATGCTTCGGACTTGGCATCCCAAATTGCCGGTGTACCTGTTTATGGTACAGAACCTGGTCAATATAACCCAGATACAGTTGTCGATCCACGCGAACAGCGCAGAATGGACAAGGTTATCGTTTACGGTATGGTCGCCGCAGCCGAGGCTGTAAAAGACGCCGGTCTGGAAGAATATACTGGTGATAAAGATCGTATCGGTGTTTCAATTGGTGGTGGTATCGGTGGATTAAACACAATTTATGAAAGTTGTGTTGAATTACATACAAACGGTCCACGCAGTATCAGCCCGTTTTTTATTCCAAAGTCTATTATAAACATGGCTGCTGGTTATGTTTCTATTAAATATGGTTTCCGGGGACCAAATATTTCAATTGTAACTGCTTGTGCTTCTGGTGCGCATTCAATTGGTGAAGGTGCCAGATTAATTCAGCACGGTGACGCTGACATTATGATATGTGGTGGAACCGAAGGTGCGGTTGGTAAAATTGGAATGGCTGGATTTTCATCCATGAAGGCATTATCAACACGTAATGATGACCCAGCTGGTGCTTCACGCCCATGGGACAAAACCCGTGATGGATTTATTATTGCCGAAGGTGCAGGGGTTTTGGTTCTGGAAGAATATGAACACGCCAAAGCACGTGGTGCAAAAATTTATGCTGAAGTAGCCGGATATGGAATGTCAGGTGACGCACATCATATTACTGCCCCAGCCGAAGGTGGCGAAGGTGGTATGCGTGCGATGGCAGCCGCTTTGAAAGATGCCGGAATCAAACCAGAAGAAGTAAACTATGTTAACGCACATGGAACTTCGACAGGTTTGGGTGACATTGGTGAATTGACAGCTGTAAAAACTTTGTTCAAAGACGCCCCAGATATTTGCATGTCATCAACAAAGTCAATGACAGGGCATTTGTTGGGTGCAGCAGGTGCAGTTGAAGCAATATTCAGCGTATTGACGATTCGTGATGGAATTGTTCCACCAACTATAAATTTGAAAGAACCAGAAGATTTAGTTGGCGATTTCAATCTGGTTCCAAATCAGGCCCAGAAAAAAGAAGTCAATGTTGCCATCAGCAACTCGTTCGGGTTTGGCGGAACAAATGCCAGTATAGTTATAAAGAAAATTTAATAAACTGGTTTTGTTAAAAATAAAAATGCGGGGTAACCCGCATTTTTTATAAAATACTTGCAAATAAAAATTAACGGTTGCATAATTCGGCGCATATCGGAGTGTAGCTCAGCCTGGTAGAGTGCTGCGTTCGGGACGCAGAGGTCGTGGGTTCGAACCCCGCCACTCCGACCAAAAGTAATATCACACATGAAAATATTTTATCGCGATTTAACTAAACAAGATTTGAAACAATGGGTGGCTTTGGCTAAGTCAGAATTTTCAATATCAGATTTTTGTGACGAAAATTATTTATTAAAAGGCTGGGATCATCTTCGCGGTTATGTCCTGCAAAATAATAATAATGAATGGATGGGTGTTGTTTGGTTAGATTTTGAGGGAAACGGAAAATATAATCCAGATGGTTGTCATATATTAGAGGTTGTATTGTTTCCAAAATACAGAAATAGCACATTTATAAAATATCTGGGAAAAATTATTTTTGATAATGCACACGGTTTGAAAAAAAGTGCATCAGTAAGACCTGGAAACAAGGCGCCTACATATATAATGCAAAGATTGGGCTTCAAAATAACTGGCCGAGAATGGTATTTCTTTGGATTTTGGAATGATTACATATGTGATGCTGATTTTTATCCAAAAGAATTAAAGAATATTACTTTGGAATATAAAAAACTCACTCTTGATTTTTAGTTTTTATATATCTATCCTTATTTTGCAATCAGGGGTCATCCTTTATGAAAAAAAAGTCAAATTCAAAAATTAAAAAAAATAAATCAAAAAAAATAGCTGTCAAACACAAGCTTGTGTCTAGGACATGGGGAAGTATCAAAAAAATCAAAATCGGACATATTAAATATATGGCGCTGA
The DNA here is from genome assembly GCA_016927395.1 of Alphaproteobacteria bacterium. GTDB lineage: Bacteria > Pseudomonadota > Alphaproteobacteria > Rs-D84 > Rs-D84 > JAFGMC01. The sequence goes on along the minus strand of JAFGMU010000003.1, from coordinate 1,216 downwards.
AAATTGGCATTGCAGTCTTTGCGCTGGTTTTTTTAATTGGTTTTTATTTAATAGCTATTCAATCGTCAGTCCGTGAAAATTCTTTTTATAATGTTCAACACGGTTCATCAATATCTTCTGTTGCAGGTCAGTTGAAAAATGACAGTTTTATAAATTCGAAGAATTTATTTAAAGTTTCAATTTTATTAATGGGTGGAAAAATTCAAAGCGGTCAATATGAAATTGCACCTGGGTACAGTGTATGGCGAATCGCAAAAATGATGCGTGGTGGTGATATTGCTTCTGTGTCAGTTGTTATTCCCGAAGGATTAACAGTTAAACAAATAAAAAATCTGTTAATGGAAACACCAACACTGACTGGCAGTGTAAATTGTGATAAAACAGTCAAACCTGTCAAACCAGAAGAAATAAAACCTGTATGTAATTTAAAAGAAGGTGATTTGTTTCCAGATACATATCGTGTTGCGCGTGGAACTGGTCGTCTGGATGTTTTAGAATTATCTCGCAAGAAAATGGAATCGATTCGTGTTGGTTGGGAAAATTCTGGTCGTTCCATGCCTGCACCATTGAAATCATGGACCGAAGTTGTAACTTTGGCGTCTATTATTCAAAAAGAAACCCCAAAAGACAGCGAAATGCCAACTGTTGCCAGTGTTTATCTGAATCGTTTGCGCAAAAAAATGAAATTGCAGGCAGATCCAACAGTTGTTTATGTGATAACTCATGGGTTGGGTGATATGCAGGGGCATGGTTTGTTTTCAAAACATTTGAAAATAAAAAGTCCATATAATACTTATATGAACTATGGGTTACCACCGGCGCCGATTGCGAATGTTGGTCGCAGTGCAATTGCTGCAGTTTTGAATCCGGCTGATACCAGTTATTTGTTCTTTGTTGCTGACGGGCAGGGTGGTCATAAATTTGCCAGATCGTACCAGGAACATATGAAAAATCAGGTAGATTGGCGCGAAATAAAAAAGGCGCTTCAGGCGAAAAAATAAAAAAATCCCCGATAATGGGGATTTTTTTATTAATAACTTTACCGACGATTCGTGACCGGCGAAGTTTAGCACAATTTTTGAAAATTAGCAAAAAATCTTTCCTATTGAATCAAAACGAATATGGTGCCAGAATTATAGTAACTAGACGTATTCTAGTAGAAAAAAAGAAACTATAAATAAAGGACAGTAATATGAAAAAATTGGTATTAACGTCA
>JAFGMU010000002.1 GCA_016927395.1 Alphaproteobacteria bacterium | reverse complement strand
TCTCTTCGTTTTATAACAGGAATATCTTCCCAGTATTCTATCATAAAAAGTAATAGTTTTTTAATATGAATAATAATTTTTTTTAAAATATTAAAATTGAAAAAAACACCCCATTTTGGGGTGTTTAATTTTTGGTGGCTCTGGTCGGATTCCATCGGCACTTTGTGCCTGCTGGGCATTTGTTCTCTTCACGACTTTGTCGTGACTGCACTCAAACTTCGTTTCACTTGTTTTCGCTGACTCATTGTCGAACCGACCGGTTCTCGTGACATTTATCCACAAAAACAAAACCGGGATAAACCCGGTTTAATTTTTGGTGGCTCTGGTCGGACTCGAACCGACACTCCTCGCAGAACTTGATTTTGAGTCAAGCGCGTCTACCAATTCCGCCACAGAGCCAATCTGTGTTAAGCTTTTTTGGAAGTTTCAACCTTTTTTACCAATCTTGCACTGCGAGATGGCTTGCGAACAACCTTTTTTGCTGGGGCAACTGGTTTACCATTTTTCTTTTCAATAGCTTTCTTTATTGCAGCCATATCAGGTGTCAAACGTGATATTGGTTTTGCCATAACATAACTATCCAAACCACCATGTTTTGTTAATGTGCGCAATCCAGCAGTAGAAATGCGCAATAAAAAATCACGTCCCAAAACTTCACTATGGAACTTTAATGTTTGCAAATTTGGCAAAAATGTACGCTTTGTATGACGATTTGAATGCGATACATTCATCCCAACCTGTGTTTTTTTTCCTGTAACTTTACATACACGTGGCATAATATAATCCTTTTAAACTCGGCATAATTTATAACAAAAACTGTCGAAAGTCAAGCTTGAATTTGATAAAATCATAACTATATAAGGCAGAAAGTAAAATAAGGAGTTTTGTAATGAATCCAGATGAAATGAATGAAACGCCAGAGCAGGCAATCGCAAAATATACAACAGATTTTACAAAGCTGGCATCAGATGGAAAATTGGACCCTGTTATTGGTCGTGATGAAGAAATTCGCCGTACAGTCCAAGTGTTATCACGCAGAACAAAAAATAACCCTGTTCTTATTGGAAACCCTGGTGTTGGTAAGACAGCAATTGTCGAAGGTTTAGCAAACAGAATAATATCAGGTGACGTTCCTGAAAATTTATTGAAGAGGAAATTATTGTCTTTGGATATGGGGGCATTGATGGCAGGGGCTATGTTCCGTGGTCAATTTGAATCCAGGTTAAAGGCAATATTAAAAGCAGTAAAAGATTCGGATGGGCAAATAATTTTGTTTATAGATGAATTGCATACAATGGTTGGTGCAGGCAAGGGCGAAGGTTCCATGGATGCCGGCAATTTGTTAAAGCCTATGTTGGCGCGTGGCGAACTGCACTGTCTGGGTGCAACAACATTGGATGAATATCGTCAATATATTGAAAAAGATCCAGCACTGGCCCGTCGTTTTCAACCAGTTTATGTTGATGAACCAAGTGTCGAAGACAGTATTTCAATTATGCGTGGATTAAAAGAAAAATACGAAGGTCATCATGGTGTTCGTATAGCGGATGCTGCACTGGTTGCGGCTGTACGTTTATCAGACAGATATATCACAGACAGATTTTTGCCAGACAAAGCAATCGATTTAATGGACGAAGCTGCTGCACGTGTTCGTATTGAAATCGCTTCAAAACCAGAAAAATTGGATGAAATAGACAGATATTTAATGCAGCTTAAAATTGAACAACAGGCTTTGAAAAAAGAAAAAGACGAAGAATCAAAAAAACGTCTGAAAGATTTGGAAAAGCTGATTGCACAAACTGAAATAGAATCAAAAACAATGACATCTGATTGGCAGGCCGAACAAAAGAAAATGCGTGGTTTATCAGATGCTATGGCTGCATTGGACGCTGCCAAGGCCGAGGTTGCAACAGCTATGCGAAACGGTGATTATGAAAAAGCATCTGCTTTGCAGTACGGAAAAATACCAGAATTGGAATCGCAAATAACAAAAATGAATGCAGAATCCAAAGAATATAAAACAGTTCTGCCAGAACATATCGCGGCCGTGGTCAGTAAATGGACGGGTGTACCAGCAGACAGATTAACTGTCGAAGAACAATCAAAATTGTTAAATATCGAAGATGAATTACGCAAACGTGTTGTCGGTCAAGATCATGCGCTGGGGGTTATAGCGCGCGCAATCAGACGCAGTCGTGCAGGATTATCTGATCCACGCAGACCTGCGGGCAGCTTTATGTTTTTGGGGCCGACCGGTGTTGGTAAAACCGAAGTTGCAAAAGCATTGGCGGAATATTTATTTAATGATGATACTGCAATGACCAGAATTGATATGTCTGAATACATGGAACCGCATTCTGTGTCGCGTCTGATTGGCAGTCCCCCAGGATATGTTGGATATGAACAGGGTGGGGCGTTGACCGAAAGTGTTCGTCGTCGTCCATACCAAGTTTTATTGTTTGATGAAATTGAAAAAGCAAATCCAGATGTATTTAATGTTTTTTTGCAAATATTGGATGATGGTCGTTTGACTGACGGTCAGGGTCGTGTTGTGAACTTTACAAATACGATAATAATAATGACCAGCAATTTACAAGGAATAGAAGCTGTTAAAAAACATTTCAGACCGGAATTTATAAACCGTATTGATGAAATTGTATTCTTTAATAAACTGGGCAAAGATGTTATGTCGGGTATTGTTAAAATACAGTTACGTGGTTTGGAAAAACGTTTGAAAGAACGTCGTATTGGTTTGCATATTTCAGAAAAAGCTATTCAATGGTTGGGTGACAATGGATATGATCCTGTTTTTGGTGCCCGTCCACTGAAACGTTTAATAACTTCATCAGTCGAAGATAAAATTGCAGATATGATTTTATCTGGTGCAATAAACGATGGCAGTACAATAGATGTTGATGTCAAAGGTAAGGAATTAGTTGTTAAATAAAAACCGGGTCATTTGACCCAGTTTTTATTTGGTATCTTTTTTGAATTGAATATCCAACAATTTTTTATATTCACCATCAAGTTTAATTAATTCTGCATTTGTTCCAGATTCAACAATGGCTCCGTCTTTTATAACGCAAATCATATCAGCATCTGTAATTGTTGATAATCTGTGGGCAATTACAAAAGTTGTGCGTCCACGCATCAAATCAGTTAATGCCGATTGGATTAATTTCTCACTTTGTGAATCCAGCGCCGATGTCGCTTCGTCCAGTAATAATATAGGAGAATTTTTTAATATAGCACGTGCAATCGCAATACGTTGTTTTTGACCACCAGAAAGTAAAGATCCACGTTCACCAACATTATTATTATATTTTTTTGGAAATCCCATTATGAAATCGTGGGCGTTTGCAGCGCGTGCAGCAGCTTCGATTTGTTCGCGTGTAGCGTTCGGTGCGCCATATTTTATATTATCTGCAATTGTTCCATTAAACAGGAAAACATCCTGTGAAACCTCGGCTATATTTCTGCGCAAAGAATTCAAAGTATATTTTTTTATATCTACACCATTTATTGAAATTTTACCCTTTTGAGGTTCATAAAATCTTTCTAATAAATTAAACAGGGTAGTTTTTCCACCACCGGATGGTCCAACCAATGCACAAACTTTTCCAGCAGGAACATTCAAATTTATATTTTTTAATACGGGTTCACCGGAATTATATTCAAACGATACATTATTGAATTCAATAGACATTTCACCAGATTCTAATACCCTGGCATTTTGTGCATCAAAAATGTCTGGTTTGCTGTCCAAGAAATCAAATAGAACCTCGGCTGCCAGCAACCCGTGTTGAATTGTATTTCCTGTTCCGGTTATACCCTTGGCAGGTTTATAGGCTGCAGTCAAAGCCAACAAAAAGGCAACAAAATCACCAGTTGAAATAACACCGGATACGATAAAGTGTCCACCAACAACCAAAGCCAAAGCCAATCCAATTGAAATCATTTGTTCCAATAATGGTGACTGGATGGAACCGGCCTGGGTATTTTTATAGGAATTAACAACAGAATCGTTCAAAACACGTTCAAATTTCTTTGTTTCTGTTTCCTCGGTTGCAAATGCTTGGATTGTTTTTATTCCATGCAAAGTCTGATTCAAATGCTGTGAAACATTATTTGCAATTCCAAATGATTTGCGTGACAATTTACGCTTTTTACGCATAATTAAAGCCATAGGAATCATTATTGCTGGAACCAAGAATATTAAAACTGCGCACATTTGTGGTGCATACCAAATCATCAAAGAAAGTGTAATAATTAAAGTAGCTGTATTTTGCACAACATTTATAATTGTGTCAGTAACTAATACTTTTACAGCATTTGCCTGGACAGTAAAATAATTCAAATTTTTTCCAATGCCATCACCATAGAATTTGGAAATATTCATTTTTACAATATGATTATATATATTTTTCTGTAAACCAGCGTGTGCCATCAAACCAGCCTTGGCCATAGTCAGCGATTTGGCATAGCTGAATATTCCTTTGACACCAAACGCACCAATAATCTGTACTGCAAAGAAATATATGCTTTCCATATTTTTTTCAAAAAATGTTTTATCAACAATTTTTTGAACCAAAGTAATTGTAAAACCTTCGGCACTGGCGGCCAAAATAGTGCATATAACACCAGCCAGCAGCCACTTCCAATGTGGTTTTCCAATTTCGCGCCAAACACGCCCATACAGTGACCACTTGATTCCGGCGTTTTCTTTGTCTTTTTTGAACAAAGATTTAATTTTTTTAGATATTTTTTTGAACATGGCGGGATTATACAAAAAATATAATTGAAATCAAGATAATGTTTGACATTTGTCTTTGTTGTGTATAAAATGCCAAAGCTCTGGGTGTTGTCTGGACAATACCAAGAGTGTTAATTGCAAAGAAAAGTTCTGGGGTTGTAGCTCAGTTGGTAGAGCACCTGCTTTGCAAGCAGGGGGTCGTCAGTTCGAGCCTGATCAGCTCCACCAGAATAAAAAAACGTTGAAGGGGGTGAATAACCTATGGTAAAAGTTCTTGTACGCGATAATAACGTAGAGCAAGCATTGCGTGTTGCAAAACGTAAATCCCAGAAAGAGGGTCTGTATCGTGAAATGAAAGAACGTCAACGCTTTGAAAAACCAACAACAATGCGTAAACGTTTGAAAGAAGAAGCCGTTCGAAACGAAAAGAAACGTCAGTCGAAACAAAGAATGGTTTTTGGATTCTAAAAAAAATAAACCCGCGATTTGCGGGTTTTATTATTACATACCTTTGTATCTAAAAAGTTCATTTATTTTTAGACATTCTCTGAGTGTAACAATTGCAGGTCTTTTATCTTCTTTATTATCGTTGTTTACAATAGTATGGTATTTGCATGGTTTAATAAGTCCAGGCACTTTTTCCGAATCTGATGGATTGAAATTTCTTATAAAAGATCCAGATAATATATTATCTGATATATTTTTTTCGATATTATCTAAATTTTGACCAAGTTTGTTTGCAATATTTTTTGTCGTATTACCTGATTTTTCATTTGAGTAATAATAATCAAAAACACCGTTTTTAAGATTGCACATAAAATAAAAATATCTTCCCTTTGTTGGGCTTAGCAATCTTTGACAACTTGTTTGTATTTTTTCACAAATAAGAAGCGCTTTTTTATCAAAAAATAAAGGATCCATTATTTGAAAAACCGTATCTTGATAAAAATGGAGTGTTTTTGTCTCAAAATCAAAATTAACCACTTTTATCGATAAGAAATTTATTTTATTATGTACATACTCGTACCAATAAGCAACTTCTGTTGTCATGAATAACTAACCTTATATTAAAAATAAATTATTTTTAATTGAAATGTTTATTTAGACTTTGATGCTTTTATAAATTTTTCCATATTTACTGTTCTTGGATCTGCTTCAAGAGCAATATTGTACTGATTTAAAGCCGAATCAATTTGATTTGCTGGAACCATGATTTGTTCATTAAGGTTTCCAATTGTGCGATATTTTGCTACATAAACTATATTTTCTGACATTTATATTCCTTTTTTATCCTATCGGTCTGGCTATTATTATACTATTTTATTGTTTCGTCAAGTTTTTTTATGTTGTTATTTTTTTTAAAATGTTTTAGATTCAATGTCGCTATGGTGAAAGAAATTATTGAAAATATTGACAAACAACAGTTATCAGATGCTTTATCTGAACGTTATTTATCCTATGCGGTAAGCACAATTGTTTCGCGTGCTTTACCGGATGTTCGTGATGGGTTAAAGCCCGTTCATCGCCGTATTTTGTATTCTATGTTGCGTCAGAAATTATCCCCCGCGTCAACTTTCAGAAAGTGTGCGACTGTTGTTGGTGATGTTTTGGGTCACTATCATCCGCATGGTGACAGCAGTGTTTATGATGCAATGGTGCGTCTGGCCCAGGATTTTTCTGTTCGTTATCCGCTAATTGATGGTCAGGGTAATTTTGGAAATATTGATGGCGACCCCCAGGCTGCATACCGTTACACCGAATCAAAAATGACCCAGGCTGCAATGTTAATTATGGAAGGTCTGGACGAAGACAGTGTTGATATGATGCCGAATTTTGATGGTACAACGGTTGAACCAGTTGTTATGCCAGGTGCTTTTCCGAATTTGTTGGCAAATGGCGGTATGGGAATTGCAGTTGGTATGGCTACAAAT
>JAFGMU010000036.1 GCA_016927395.1 Alphaproteobacteria bacterium | reverse complement strand
TTTGTGCGAAATATAAATTTTGCGTATAAAATATCCAGTCTAGTCATCAATAAACCCCTGGCTGATCCAACAATCCAACCCAGCGTTCCAATTCATCGACACCAATTATACCCTGTAACATCAATTCCATTGCTGATTCTTTTAATGTGCGACCATCCAGATTTTCCAACCAGTATTTGTTTGCACCATTTGTATCACCAGACAATGCCAAACGCAGGAATTCATTATCAGTGATTATTATTTCACCAGCTTTTATACGACCGATTGTTCCGCTGCCATGACATTCCTCGCAACCTGCCCCACGAATATAAACTTGCTGTAAACCAACTTCGCCAAATGCATCCATTACACGTTTGTATGCAGGATGATTTGGGTGATCGACCAATCTTTCGCGACAATATGGACAAAGTTTTTTGAATAAACGCATAGATACCAAACCACGCATCATGGTTTCATCTTTTAATTTAAAACCTTCGATACCAATATCCAATAATCTTGTCAATGCAGCCATTGCAGAATTAGCATGCAGTGTTGTCCAAACATTATGACCAGACAATGCGCCTTTGACCGTCAATTGCGCCGCAGACAGCGTTCTGATTTCACCGACCATCATTGTATCTGGATCACTGCGCAATGCGGCCGCCAATGCTTCGGTAAATTTTTCTTCACGCTGTTCTTCGTTCGAAGCATTAACCACAGGCATCTGGTGTGCACCAAATATTTTCTGTTCGGCCGGATCTTCGACTGTTATTAAATTAATTTCATAATTTCTTTCACGCAACATCAGTGACATATTTCTGACCAATGTTGTGGATTTACCAGAACTGGTTGGACCAGCAACAACAACCAAACCTGTTGGATATGCACGCAAACGCATCAACAGCTTTTGTTCATATTCATTAAATTCTTGTTCTGTTTTTATACCTTCTGATGGGTTGTCATACAACAATCGCATAACAACATATCGACTACCGAATGCAATTGGATTAAACTGCATTCTGATACCGATTATACCATCCGGCAGATACAAATCCTTGGTTCCACGAAGTGGTGTACGTCCATCTTTTTGTGCAGATTGATATTCATTTTGGGCATAGTTTGAATTTGAAATATCAGCAGATGCAAAAGCAGCACGAACAAAAGATTCCCCCCACTGCGAATTATATTCCAAAACAGGCTGCATACTGCCATCCATACGGAAATAAACAGTTGTTTGGTCTGCAACTTCTATATGAATATCCGATACTTTCTTGTTTGCTGCGCGTGCGATAATATCAACAAAATCCTTTTGCATTTGGTTGTCATAATCCAACCTGGATTTTATTTCACCGCCACCAAGACGACCTTCGTAAGTTTTATAAATACTTGATAATAATCCCAAATCTGAATAAAAAGGTGTTAAAACATTTCTACCTTCTTTTTTCAACAAATCTGTAAATGCCAGAATACGCCCATCGTATCGATGAGTTCTTGAAATGATAATTTCGCCACCAGAAAAATACGCAACCAAATTTTGAGTATCTTTTGATAACTCCATTTCCGCTGCGGTCGCTGTAAGCAATCTATTTCCATCAGAAAATAAATAATCAACAATATCTTTGTTTGTTGAATTTTGTAAACCAGATGGAACAGACAATTGGTCTTTGATAGTGTTTTTATTCAAAATTTTATCTACTGCATCCATGATAATTTTCGATTTTTAATATTTATTATTTATCTTTTCCGATATTCAAAGTTTCTGTATTATCGTCTTTTTCAAAAACAACACCATCGTCCAAAGAAATTGATTTTATGGTGTAACCATCTAAAACTTTTCCGACTGATATTTTTTTACGTTGACCGGTTACTAAATCTTCCACTGTTGCTTGCAACTGGTTTCCTGATCCAATTATATCTATTAATTTATATTTACTAATAACGTTATTTTCTTGCATTGGCTGTTGCTGGACAGGTATTTTTGCAACAGGTTGTAATCCATCAGTTTGCGGTTGAGCAGTCATTGCACGCTTTTGTTGTTCTAACATTTCTGCCTGGGCATCCAATTCAGCCTTTTGTTCAGCCAATATTCTTTTCTGCTCTTCTGCATTGTTTGACAAAGTATCCATTTCCATACGCAGCTTTATTTTTTCGGCTGCTAATCTATCTAATTCTAAATCCAATTGGGCACGTTCTTTTTCTAATCCCATCAGAACCTTTTGTTGTTCAAGATCCGTAATTTGTTGAAAAACAGAACCATCAACCTTGTAATCAGAAATAGCATTTGCAGACATTTCGTCTGCCCAAGAATTATCATCTTGTGGCTCTGCCATTGCTGGAACACTGAAAACAGTTGTCAAAACTGCAAATAAGAAAAAGCTTTTCTTTATATTTTTTATTTTATTTTGCATAGATTATCACCTCATAGTTCCATTCTTTTGCAACTGCGTCCCAACTGGTCCGAGTCATGTAAACACCACCTAGATCATCAAATATTTTCATAAATTCCGGTGGGGTTAATTTTGAAGAAGCCCCTACCTCTATCACATTCAAATCGACACTTTGTGTTTCGTTACTTATTGTATCAACCCTTATGTTTGTGTCTACGGTTTCATCTATTTTTTGAAATATAGTATCGACTTCACGAACAACTGTGTCGGGATCTTTTTCTTCCAAAGAAGACGTTTTTTGTAATTCTGGTAATTTTGCACGTACAAATATTTCTGAATCTGATTTTTCTTCTACAAATGTACCTGGCATTAAATTGGTTGCAATTTCATAAAAATCACCCAAATTACCAAAGCTGCGTTTGAAATTAACACTTGCATACGCTTCATTGCATTCAGCATAAACCTGATTCCAACCTGGTATTGGTTGCATCAAAAAAGCGATTGCTTTATAACAAGTTTTTGCACGTGCCTTTGAATCTGGCAAAGAATCATAAGGCATTATCAAGGGTTTGGGTTTCTTAGGCGCTTGTATTTCAAGCTTTTTATCCAATTCTTTATTTTTTTCTTCTATTTGCTGTTTATACTTTTCGGCCAATATCGGATCCAATTTTGCAATTTGTGGTTTTGGTGTCAGCATCTGGCTTATTGGTTCTTTAAAGAAATTTGCACCCCCCATAATAAACACTATCAGCAAAACAAAAGATATCACATCTGCCTTCAAACGACTGATTGGTTTCAATACAGCTCTTACGTTTCCGAAAACAACATCTTCTAATTTTTTTTCTACAGCGCGGGGCATACTCCATGAATTTGGTGCAGAAAAGGAACCCCAATCCGGCATAGTCGAAAGTCTTATATATTCTGCACGTGCCCCATCTTCGGAATCAAACAAATAATCTTGGACAATTATGCCGTTTCGCACAGCTATTAACCAAAACATTGTATCTTGAACTTTGAAAACTGCCAAAAAAGATGAGAATTCTGCAAAAACCTCCATGACTTCGGCTGCTGCACTGGGCATACCAACATGATGACCCAATCTGCGCGAACCCAATCCAACCATGGCACGATATTCTGTATAAAGACTTAGTTTTTTATCAACACTTCTGGCCAATTGATGTGAATAATTACGTCCAAGAAAACCAATAGCAACAGGCTGCCAAAATAACCCTGTGGCATATTTTTTCTTATCAATTGAAATAACTTGATTTACCAAATCAGTTCTCTCCCTGGCATTTATTTGATTATAACATAAAATCAAAATAAATAGCAAACACAGAATGCGACGATCGGCCGGCTTTTTAATAAAAAATAACAGGGACAACAATGTCCCTGAAATTCAAACAAATATTCTTATGAATTAATAAGTTGCACCATATATTTCCATTGGACCAGATGGCGATACTTGACCACCACCAACAGTTCTGATTGCACGAACATTTGGACAATCATAAACATTTGCATTCAAAACAAATGCACGTTCAGGACCAAAAACAACCCATTCATTTGGACGGGTACGCTGACTGGTTATCCAGTATGCATTACCTGGTCTTGCCTGATCTGCAATACGATTTTCCAGATATCTGCGTGCATCACCTTCGTCATAAACAGAAACTTCGGATTCTATCTTATACAAAAATGTACAACCTATTGGTTCGGAATCCAATTTTACTATGTATTCGCTGCCGTTTTGATTTTTGATAAATCCGCCACATGCAGAAAGAACCAACACCAATGATAAAATTGCAATTTTTTTCATTTTTAACCCCATGATATTTTCTAGTCTATTATATCATAATTTGCAGGATCACTGAACAGTTTTTTAAGAACCAGGTTATTCAATCCGTGACTTCCCTTATAAGATTCCAATTTTCCGACAATCATACCACCACTGGTATAAAAATCACCCAGCGCATCAATTAACTTGTGTCGAACAAATTCATCAGGATAATGAAGCGGTGTCAAAGTCTGTGCACCATGGTTTTTAAACAGTTTTTTCAAATCTTTGTCATTGTATCCAGACTGCTTCAGTTTATCCCAATCTTCATTTCCATTCATTAACACAATTACATTTTCAGGTGTTGCACCACGACCCATGCCGCGTTTTTTCAGATATTCCCATTCCCACAATCTGCCAAAAGTCCTACATTTTGCGATATGCTTTTTAAATTTTAATTTTGAAGATGCAGACATATCAAATATAAATTCAAATTTTTGCTTACCTATTACAGCATCCGGATAATCCAAGGTTATATCCATTAAAAAACCACAAGATTCAGGTGATAATTTCACAAAACCATCTTCTTTTCTACCAGTTTTTAAACCATGAATCCACAATGCGAAACGATTTATAACAGGCATTTGTTTTATTATTTCTTGTCTGGTTGCTATAATTTCTTTTTTAACAATTATTTTTTTTATTTTGCTTTTAGCTTTTGTATCAATGTTTTTAGAAATCAATTCTATAAATTGTTGTGCGCCACCATCAAGTATTGGAAATTCAGGTCCATCAATTTCAACAATCGCAGAATCAATCCCACACAAAAACAAAGCTGCCATAAAATGCTCTATGGTTTGAACTTGATTTGGTGACTTACCAATAGATGTGCTCAGCAATCCAGTGTTTTGAACATTATCCCATAATGCTGGTATTAATTCTGCATCATGCAAATCAACACGTTTAAAGAAAATCCCTTTTGCTCGTGCAGGACGAATAACAACGTTTGCAACCACACCAGAATGAATTCCAACACCAGAAAACTTTATAGGCTTTTTAATCATTTATTTTTCTCTTTTATTTTTAATTCCAGCCATTGCCAAAACGAAGGTTCGATATTTGTTTCTAATTTTGCAACTTTTATTGATTTTTGAAAATCCAACGGTATTCTGACCCAATCTTTTTCAGTTGTAACCAAATCAGCTTGCTCACGTTTTGCTAATAACAATAAATTATTCAAATCTGATTTATTATACTGATAATGATCTGGAAAGCTTTTCTCTTCGATTGCACGTGGTATAATTTCATTAAAAAACTTCTGTGGATAGCCAATTCCAGCAAATGCAATTATTCTGCCGTTATTTTTTGGCATAATATTTTTTTTAATCGCATAAAACACAGGTTTTCCATAACGGTTATAATTTTCATTAGGAACTGAATTTTTACCTTTTATTACTATCACCGCATCGGCACGCTTGATTGAAAACAAAGGTTCCCGCAAAGGCCCGGCTGGTAATAAAAAACCATTTCCAGTTCCAATATTTTCGTCAAAAACTAAAATGGACAGGTCTTTTTTAACTGTCGGGTTTTGAAATCCATCATCCATAACTATTGGTGTTTTTGACTTTTTATTATTTAACAATTTTACACTATTTTTTCTGCTGCCTACATGAACATCTATACCAGCATGGGTCAGCATTTTTGCCTCATCCCCCACCTCTGCTGTTTCGCCACTTTTTTTATAACCGCGCATAACAACTGGCGATTTTAAATATTTGGCAATTTCCAAAACAATTGGCGTTTTGCCGACACCACCAGCCAAAATATTTCCAATACAAATTACCGGTCTTTTTGAGCTTTTTTGACCAAAAAGCCGGTAAAAATATACTAATTTACTAAAACAATAATAAATAATTCCAACTGGCCATAATAAATATGCAGTGGGACTTTTTTCTAAAAACCACTTTGGTGTTTTCATTTCTTTTTATTTTCACGTTTGTTTTTTTTGTATTCGCCAGCGCTTAAATCTTGTTCTACTTTCTTAAGATTAAACTCAGCATCCATTCTTCGCAATTGGTTAACCATAAAATCTTCTAAATTTTTGCGTGTATCTTCAAATTCTTTTTTATCCAACTTTTGATTTATAAAAATTGGTTTGCCAAATTCGCACGTAATTTTTGAAAATGGTTTAGCTACTAAATATTTATCCCAACGATCCTGAAACCAAGCCCGAGAACATGAATAACAAACTGGAATGATTGGTGCACCTGTCATTTTTGCGAAATACAAAGCACCATCTTGTAGTCTCAGCGAAGGACCTCCTGGACCATCAGGCGACATACACAATACTCCACCACCATTGCGTAATTTTTTAACACCTTGACGTAACACAGAAATTCCACCCTCGGATGTGCTACCATAAATTGGTTTTAATCCGAATAACCTTTGTAATTTTGCCATCATACGACCATCGCGATGGCGACTAGCTACTGCATATCCACGTATTCCATATCTACGAACAATTGGTGATAACATCATACTTCTACCATGCCAAAAGATAAATATTGCTGGTTTTCTACGATATTCGCGAAGTATTTTTCCACCTTTTGTTTTTTTCCAACTAGTGTAATAAACAAACCAAATAGCGGTTGCCATTAATAATGCAACAACCCATTGCATAACAGGCAACTTCAATATTGGTTCCCAAAAAGTTTTCCATATTTTTCTAAATGTTTTTTTCATAACAACCTCAGTTTACGAGCGATTTTAGCAATTTTAAAAATATATTTCAAGGATATCAAGGTTCATAAAGTTTTTTTATTTGACACGGGTACATTTTTGCATATAATGAGAACTATTCGTCGCGGAGTAGAGCAGCCCGGTAGCTCGTCAGGCTCATAACCTGAAGGTCTTTGGTTCAAATCCAAACTCCGCAACCAAATTCA
>JAFGMU010000035.1 GCA_016927395.1 Alphaproteobacteria bacterium | reverse complement strand
TGGCGGACAGAGAGGGATTCGAACCCCCGAAGGCCTTGCGACCTCAACGGTTTTCAAGACCGTCGCATTCAACCACTCTGCCATCTGTCCTAAACTTTATTCCGACGGTCTTTCAACCTACGGTTTTGTTCGCTTATCGCACCTGTCGGTGCTGCTCACCATTCGTTTTCACAAACCTTTGGTTTGCTGCGCTCGACTGCGCCCATACTTGTCTTGCTAACTCTTATGCAAGACCGTCGCATTCAACCACTCTGCCATCTGTCCTAAACTTATTCCACTGGTCTTTCAACCTGGGCAATCTGTGGTTTTGACTTCGCTATTTTATATTATTTCTTTTTAATTGCAACTGTAAATATTAATGCCCCAGCAATAAACATTAAACCAGATAACAACTGACCCATAGTCAATCCCCAACTGGTCAAGAATCCAATCTGAGCATCGGGGGCACGAAACTGTTCACAGCATATTCTGAAAACCGCATACAGCATCGCAAACATTCCAGACAACATACCGGCACGTTCATTAAATTTTGTAAACTTCCAAAGACAAAACATTACTATGAATAAAACAATACCTTCCATAGAAGCTTCGTATAATGGACTGGGATGGCGCGGCACATCGCCATGACCAGCAAATATAACCCCCCAAGGTCTGTTTGTCATACGCCCCATTACTTCCATATTTATAAAGTTTGCAATTCTGCCAAAAAACAATCCGATTGGTGCAACAATTGCAATTGCGTCCATTATTTTGAAAGATTTATTAAACCAATCCCAAAATTTTACTTTTTCCGATTTTTGCTTTTCAATTTTTCTTGCGAACAATAAAACTGATATTAAAACACCCAACAGTCCACCATGAAAACTCATTCCGCCTTTCCAAACTGCCAGAATTTCCAATGGATATTCAATAAAGAACGATAAATTATAAAATAAAACATACCCCAAACGACCACCAATTATTACACCCAAAACCACGGCTGTGAATAAATCATCCAGCTGTTTATCTGATAAAATTGAACCATTTTTTTTATCTGAAACCAATCGACGAAATACCAAAAAACCTATTAAAAATGCTGCAACATAAGCCAAAGCATACCAACGTATATTCAAACCAAAAACGGAAAAAGCCACAGGTGATATTGGATTTATAATTATTGCCATTTTTATACCTTTTTTTATTTACTATGTCCAACTGACTGTTCAATATTTGTTATTATTTCTTGTAACTTATTTATAATTTTTCCGTCTGGATATTTTTTACTAATCTCTTCTTCTAAACGTTTTTTAGCAAACTCTAGACTTTTTACAAATTCGGAAACCTCTTTTGATAAATCTGGTTTTCTTTTTGACGGAGATGCTATTAGAATTTTCGTCTTATTCTTTTGTGAAATGCAAGGCATTTTATTATCCTATTACAATAGTTGCTTATCTTGAAATTTTCTATTAATTATATTATATTAAATTTACGAATAACAAGGAGAAAAATATGGTAACTAAAAAGTCTGGTACAAATGCCCTGCCAGCGCAAGGTGGTATGGGGTTGTATTTGAAACGTGTGTTCACATTAATGTTCGGGGCTGTTGGAATTACAGCGCTGGCAACATGGTTTACAATTTACGGTGGTGGAATAAATCTGCTAGTAAACCCAGGTGGAATGTCTGCACTTTATTATATTGTGATATTTGGCGCATTTGGATTATCAATCTGGGCCCAGGCACGTGCATTCAGAATTAAACCATCCACTGCTTCGGTTTTATTGGCTGTTTATGCAGCATTAATTGGATTTGCAATGACACCATTGGTGTGGGGTGCATTGGCGGTTAACCCTGCATCCATTCTGC
The DNA here is from genome assembly GCA_016927395.1 of Alphaproteobacteria bacterium. Lineage (GTDB taxonomy): Bacteria > Pseudomonadota > Alphaproteobacteria > Rs-D84 > Rs-D84 > JAFGMC01. Next base: position 10,651 of record JAFGMU010000035.1, on the reverse strand, counting down.
AAGCATTTGTAATTTCTGCATTAATGTTTGGTGCTATGGCTTTGTTTGGATATAAAACTGTAAAAGATTTATCTTTCTTGGGCATATTCTTGCAACTGGGAATGATTGGTTTAATCTTGGTTGGCGTATTTTCAATATTTTGGCCATTGGGCAGTGGTTTTGCAACAATAGTAAGTTTGATTGGAGTTTTGATTTTTGCACTTTTCACAGCATACGATATGCAATTCTTGAAACGCGCGTACACACAATTAAGCGATGATACACAGAAAAACCAGTTGGCTGTTTTGGGTGCATTGCATTTATATATTGCATTCATAGCAATGTTCCAGTATATTTTAAGTCTATTGAATTTAGAACGGAGATAAAAATGGCTTATAAAATTGATCCTGTTAAATGTATAGGTTGTGGATCTTGTATGCATGTTTGTCCAGTTATGGCTATTAGCAAAGACGGTGCAAAATGCAAAATTGATCCAGCAAAATGTATATCATGTGGTGCATGTGCAGGTCAGTGCCCTGTTGGCGCGATTTCTGTTGATATGTAAAAAACACAAAACAACTAAACAGGGGCGATTGCCCCTGTTTTTTATTGCAAAAACCAAAGTTCATGTGTAACATGATGGCTTGAATATTATGGGGTCAAAAAATGCCAGCAAAAAATGTTAATGATGTAATCGCTTTGTCCAAGCGCCGTGGGTTTATATTCGCCGGATCTGAAATTTATGGCGGTATGCCAGGAACTTATGATTACGGTCCATATGGGGTTGAGTTGATGAAGAATATCCGCAACGCATGGTGGAACACCATGGTATACATGCGCGACGATATCGAAGGATTGGATGCATCATTGATAACAAATCGTTTACTGTGGAAATATTCCGGACACGAGGGCGGATTTTCCGACCAATTGGTTGAATGCAAAAAATGCGGTGCACGCATGCGTCTGGATAAAATGAAAGATCCAAAAAAATGTGATGCCTGTGGCAGTTCTGATTTAACTGAACCACGCGCATACCAGTTGATGATGGGGTTATCAGTTGGGGCAACTGCCGATGGTGCAATAAATGCATATTTGCGTCCAGAAACTGCAACGACCACATATACAAATTTCAAAAACGTTTTGGATTCAACACCACACAAATTGCCTTTTGGTATTGTTCAAATTGGAAAGGCATTTCGAAATGAAATTTCCCCACGCGGATTTGTTTTCCGTATGCGTGAATTCGAACAGGCTGAAATGCAGTACTTTGTAAACCCAAAAATGGATGAAAAATATTTCGAAGAATGGAAAAAGAACCGTATGGCATGGTGGATTGAAGTATTGGGAATCCCAGCCAACAAATTGCGTTTTACCCCACATGAAAAATTGGCACATTATGCCAAGGCCGCAGTTGATATAGAATACGAATTTCCAGATGGTTTTGACGAAGTCGAAGGTGTTCACAATCGCCAGGATTTTGACCTGGGGTCGCATACCAAGGCACAGAATGAGTTTAAAATAAATGCAAAACCAATAGAAAACAAAGACAGCACAACCAAGCTTTCTTATTCTGACCCACAATCTGGTGAAAATTTTATTCCATACGTTATTGAAACGGCGATGGGTGTTAACAGATGTATGTTTGCTGTGATGTTACAGGCATACACTGACGAAGATTTAGGCGAAGGAAAATCACGTACAGTTTTAAAGTTAAAGCCTGCCTTGGCCCCGGTCAAAGCCGCAGTTATACCTTTGGCACGTAATGTTCCAGAATTGGTTGAATTGGCCGAAAAAATTGTAAACGAATTGCGTGGTTTGGGCATTGGCAGAATAGAAATGGAAAACAGTGGAAACATTGGTAAAAACTATCGCCGTCATGATGAAATAGGAACCCCAGTTTGCATAACAGTTGACCACCAATCACTGGAAGATAAAATGGTAACACTGCGCCATCGTGATGACATGTCCCAGGAACGTGTAAAAATTTCGGATATCCCATCAAAGTTGTTGGAAATCATCAGAAAATAAAAAAACTCCCTGTGGGGAGTTTTTTTATAATAAATATCAAAAGCTTAATTTTGCATTTCCATTGAACGCATTTTTAATTTCAGCTCCATTATTTTCTGTTCCGACAATTTAAACTTCCCTGCTGCCTTTACAATCGCTTCTTGCAGATTTTGTCCAGCTTGTTGCTCTGATTTCTTTATTGGTTCGAATTCTTTTAATTTAGTATTCAATTGTGATAAACCTTCGTTTGTCCACTTGGCTCCAATTTCTGCCCATTTAAGAAACTTTTCTTTTGGACAGCCAATTTCTTCATTTGAACACGGATTTGTCATGGCAACTTTGGACATTCTGGCACGACCAACATCTGCTACTTCACGTGTATATCTTACTGCAGGATTGGAAGTATTCTTAGTTTTAATAAAACTATCCATTTGATTCAATGCTTTTTGCCAAGCACTGCCCAGGACACCACCATTCAACCAATTCGTCCAAGCCAGGCCAAAAAATAAGTTCCCTGCACCTTGCTCTATTATCTTTTTATCACCCGGTGATAGTTTTTTTTCATTCAAAAGTTCTGGGGGCTGACCGAACAGCTTTGCTAGTTTCTGATCAAGAAGTTGTTTATCTTCGTTCATGGCGGACTCCTTTTTTTATTACGAACTGGTCCTCCAGTTCCTAAAGTTATAATGCTAATTTAATAAAATTTCAAGGGGCAAATTTAAAAAAAAATTTCTTAGATTATTTGGCCACCTGTGTCAAGACAAAAGATTTTTTGACATATCAGCAGATATATTGCACGATTCACCTGTTATATCAAAAAACATACTGTTGCCGATAACGGGCGGTGTGGATATGGCGCCTGGTCTTGCCAACAATGGGGGCCAGGAGATTCATCAAAAAACAAGGAGTTTATAGATGAAAAAATCAATCAAACTGGCGGTTGTGGCATCGGTGTTAACAGCACCTGCAATGGCTGCTAATCTGGAAAATCCTCTTTATATTCCACAAACTGGCGAATACTATTCCAAAACAGGCGCTGGCGTAATGTACAAAAAAACTGACCATTCTGCATCATTGGTTGCAAAGGGCTGGGACGGACAGGAAGAATTTCCAGTCTGGCGCTTGTCCGAAGATGCTGGTTATGGTATTACAGATCGTTTGTCTGTAAATGCTAAACTGGGATATACAAATGACGAGGACATCCAGCGCAGGGGTTTACATAATGGCCGTATTGGTCTGTTATATCGCGTATTTGATGGCGTAAGTTCACCGTTCGTTTGGGACATTTATGGCGATTTGCATTTGGGTGGATTATCACAAATGGAAGCAACATTGATTCCAGCCGCTGGCGGTACAGATTTGGGATTCAACTATGCTAACTATACCAATGGACGTTGGGGCTTCTTTGCTGGAACACGCGTCGGTAAAACATGGGATAAATTCACAGGTTCCGTATTTGGTGAAATTCATCAAACATTTGGTGATAATAACAATGTAATTACCATTTCGAATGGTGCAAAAACACTGATTGGTGGAATGGTTGCACAACAGTTAAAAGATGCAAATCCTTTATTACCAGACGCAACTGCTAACGCTTTGGGTTCAGCATATGCAGCTGGTTTACCAACAGATTTTAATGTTAATTTAAAAAGCACAACAGAATATATGACTGGAATCAATGGATTTTACCAATTCAATGAAGATTGGTCATTGGGTGGTGGATTCAGCATGAGACATCGCGCAACAAATACTATTGAAGGTGTAAACCTTACAAATAGTTCCGATTTGAGTGCTATGACTGGTGGAGCAGTTACAACAGAAGCTGTTACAAATGGTATTTCAAAGAACTTTGTTGGAAGCATGTATGACGGCATTGACGAATATGTTCTGTCTGTTGCTGTTTCACACAAACTGACAAACACAGTTCAGGTTTCGTTGTACGGCGAATATACATTCGATGATTCCGATCAGAAATCTCAGAATGGAACAGACGTCAAGGCCGAAGGTGGCGTACGCGTCAACGTAGCTTTCTAATAAAAAACTACAAAAAAACAAACTATATTGGACACACAAACGAACCCGCTTAATTGCGGGTTTGTTTTGTTTAATATCGCTTTTTTCAATGTGAATTTTATGATATAATAAACGTAAATAAAGATGGATTTAGAATGAAAAAATCAGGTATTTCTGCCATTTTGGCGACGACTATTTTTGCAATACCCGTTGTTGCAAATGGTGCATATCCTGTTTATTCGACATACCGGTCGAATAATGGTCAATATGTACAATATCAACAGCCAACAACCCAAACACAACAAGTTGCTTATACACAGCAAAATTCTGTTATCCAGGCTAATTCTACGGTGGCCGCAAACCCAACCAGAATAACGGGGTCTTTACCACGTGTTGGTTCAAACGTGACCAATGCTGGACGTCAATATTATCAACCTGCTGACTATGACAGATTGGCTGACAGTGGTTTATACATAGGTTTATCAGTTGCCTATTCTGGCAGCGTCACAGGCGCAATGAGTTCAGATTATAAAAGTGAAAAAAATGCTTTCTTTGTCCCAGGTGCTTTCAAAGAAGCCAATTTTAAAACTAACACCGTTTTGCCTATGCAATTATCGGTTGGTGCTGCACTAAATAACGATGTTCGTGTTGATTTTTCTTATTCCAGATACAGTGGTATTGGATATCCCAGCTCGGTTATGTCATCTAATGGCGCTGGTGGATATGTAAAAGCTCAGGTAACAGGTGGTGCAATCACATCAAATGCAACCATGTTGAATTTATATTATAATATTGATTCTTATACTGGTTATTTGGCCGGTGGTGCAATGCGCCCATATATTGGTGCTGGTGTCGGTATTGCGCTTGATACAATTGCAGATTATGTAATTTTAGACAGTACTTTTTATTCAGAAAAAGAACCCAGTACCGCAGCGGCTGGCGAATTGACCGGTATTTCTGATATTTACGCATACCACAATGGTGGAACAAGTGAAAACTTGGCTTATATGCTCGAAGGTGGTGTAACAACAGAACTGGACGGTGGAATTAAACTAGACTTTTTCGTTCGTTACAGCGGATTGGGCAAAGTTAAAACATCTGGCAGCATTGTCGTATCCCAAACAGAATGGTTGGGCGACGGTGCCGGCGGCGAAGTCCAAGCAACTTATGACAGTGTGTTCCATTATACCAATTGGTATGAAAGCGGAAATCTGGGTACTTTGGATTTAGGTATCAGAATGAGATTGCAGTTTTAATTAAACACGATAAAAAATGAAAAAATATAAAACGTCTTTTTGTTCTTTGGTCTTAGCTCTTTGTTCTTTGAATGCTGGGGCTGAAATTCGTGTTGGAAATCATTCCCGCAGCTATGCTGACGATTATAACCAAGTTGCATCTATGCAGGCAACGAATGCTGCTATTTCCAGTGATGACTTACCTATTCGTGTTGCTAATAAAATTTTAGCAACCAGAATTGCAAATGGTGATTCAACTGCTGGTGTAACAATCAGCAATTTGGATTCTTGCAAAAATATTTATCCCAGTGGTGAATTTGCATGGGATATTCCAATGGTCGGATTAAAAGCTGGAAATCCATCTACTTGCGTTGCAGTTGTTGAAATGCGCGTAGTAAAGGGCACAAGTGACATTGTTGTTGCACGTGCCAATGTTGCGGCTGGTGATTCAATTGAATGCAATATCAGTAAATTTCCAGAATCTTCTTATACCAGTGATGTCAGCTCTGTGGTTTTTCCAGCAGATGCAGCACCAACGATGGATGACGTTATAAGTGTTATGAATGCCGAACAAAAGAAAAACGCAGGGTTCAAAATCGCAGCTGGCGCAATTGTCGGTGGATTGGTAGGAAACGCAGCTGGCAAAAATGACCTGGGCGAATCCAACCTGATTGGTTCCAGCCAGGGAAAAATGCAAGGTACCGCGATTGGCGCTTTGTCCGGCGCAGCATTGATGACCGGCAGCAGCTATGCTGGCAAGGTTGGTGGTGACATGATTATGTCAGCTGGGGTTAATGCCGCGGCTGGTGGTGTTGTTGGAAACATGGTCGCAAACGGCGACTCGGTTCTGCGTATCGAAGATTGCACTGACTTGGACGATAATAAAACAACTTGTCTGTGGGGAATTATCGAAGAAGGCAAAGATAAAAACGGAACCGCATATTACAATTATGAAAATGGTGAAACTTATTTGTGTAAATCAGATGGCACACCATGCGAAAAAACACGTTTGATAAATGTAAAATTTAATGGTAGCGACAAAGATGGTAAACAAATTGATAAACCATTAGAAGACGCAAAAACCGAACAAACATTTTTCCCAAACATCGGAAAAAAGTTTTCTCTTGATGAAAACACAAAACAATTTATATCAGCCAACGGTGGTAATTTTGTTGAAATAAAATCTGCATTTTTACCAGGTGAAAGAACAATGGCTATGATAACCGGTGTAAAAGATACCACTTTTGGATTAAAAATGAAAGATTGGTATAAAATGCGCGGAACCTTGAAAAACGAACAGTTAATTGGTCGCAAATCCAATGGTGATTCTTATACTCTTAATCCCGAAAAGAAATGGGATATTGCTGATTTTTATCCTTTGACCCGCAACGCAGATGATGGTAGTTTGATTGATATCAATAACAAAGCACGTCTAAAAGGAACATTAGTTGGTGCTGGCACAGGTGCAGGTTTGGGCGCATTTACTGCATATCAGGGTGCAAGTGATGAAATTGACGCACGTTGGATTTCCGCAGTCCAAGAATACAAAGATTCCCTGCAAAAAGTTTATTGTGCAACCGGAACACGTTTCTTGTCCCAGTATAACGATTTAGCTGTAATTCCAAATATGCAATAAATTAAATAAAAGGTGTTAACAATGCCAACCACAAAAGAATATTTTTTTGAAGAAGCTATTCAATTATTCGGGATGCGTACAAGAGGTGAAATAAAACGTGGCGAATTGGAAGATCCAGAAAAACGTGAAGCAATATTAAAAAATATAAGAAAAAAAAGACGTGCAGAAAATTTGAATAAGAAAAAAGCTAAAAATCTTAACGATAAAGGTCGATAATAAAAAAGGGGGCATACGCCCTTTTTTTATTTCTTTTTATATCCCAAAATTAAAGGTTCGAATTTATCCAGATACTTTTTATAAACCAATGATTTTGCAATACGCAGGCTGTTATTTTGCCCTGCGGACATTTTTGGTAACTCATCCCCATTTTTATCATTTATAATTTTATCCAAAACAACTGTAACTTTTTCCATTGTGTTCGGCAAAATAAAATTGATTTCATCGCCCTGCTTTATTTCGTTACGCAGTTCCATTACAAAATAATCGTCCATAATATTTGTTATAACACCAGCTGCTTGATAATCAGAATCTGAACGCGTTGTTTCATAGTTGTGTGCATCTGGACCCAATTTACCATCAAAAAATGCATCTGTATATCCGCGTGATTCCAGAATATTCAAATCATCCATAAACGGTTTTGAATCAAAATTTTCTGGGTCGGCAAAGTATGAATCAATTGCGTTCCGATATGCACGAACGACCGAACCAACATAATATTCACTGCGGTTGCGACCTTCTATTTTCAAAGAATCTGCTCCAGATTCTAAAACTTCACGCAGACGCGGCATTAAACATAAATCTTTGCTGTTCATAATGTATGCACCACGATCATCTTCTTCCAGCCCCATTTCCAGACCGCTCTCGCGTTCGCGCAGAATAACATCATAATTCCAACGACAAAGCTGTGCACACGCACCGCGATTTGCTGGACGTCCCGTTACAAAATTTGACAGCAGACAACGTCCAGAATAACTCATGCACATTGCACCATGAATAAATATTTCCAGTCCCACATCTGGACATTTTTCACGAATTCTTAAAAACTCTGGGTGTGTTACCTCACGTGCAAGCACGCACAGCGAAGCCCCTGCATTTTGCCAGAATTTGACTGTTTGGGCTGAACAAATATTTGCCTGGGTTGAAATATGAATTGGCATTTTTGGATGATGTTCACGAACCCATGCCATAACACCAGGATCGGCAACAATCAGCGCATCAGGCTGCAATTCATCAATAACTTGGGACACACGTGGCAACATGTCATAATCAAAATCATGCGCAAATAAATTAAATGCCAAATAGACTTTTTTGCCGTATTTATGTGCAAATTCAATACCCTGGGCCATTTCTGGAACGGTTATTTTTGCCCGGGCACGCATTGAAAACCCTGGAATTCCGGCATAAACAGCGTCTGCGCCATAGATAATTGCGGTTTTTAATCCGTCCAATGTTCCGGCCGGTGCTAAAAGTTCTGGTTTTTTCTTCATGCCACTATTTTTAACAGTTATTTAATAAATGCAAGTATTTTATATTTTTATATAATTTTGTCTTGAAATCATAAAATGAAAATGTTATTGTGATTGTCGCGCCGGTTTAGCTCAGCTGGTAGAGCATCTGATTTGTAATCAGAGGGTCGTTGGTTCAAGTCCGACAACCGGCACCACTTTAATCGCAGGATTTTTCCTGCGTTTTTATTTTTATATTTTTTATGATAAAATCATTCGTACTAAATAAAGATTAATACATGACTATTTTAATGGCAATTATTGTACCAATACTGTATTTACTGCGCGAGTTCAAAATACAGTCTTGGCGTAAAAAAGGAGCCGATACAAAAACCGTCGTATCCGCCAGCAGTATTTTTGCATTACCTGTATTTGCGATAACATTGTTTTATATACTTTTATCAAACCAAAGCTTTACATTCGATAGCTCGTGGCTGTTTTATTCGGGTGTCTGGATAATAACCTGCTTTGTCACAAACGTAATGAGCTATTACATAATCAAAAATATTTCCGTAACACAGTTTGGAATTTTTACAAAAGTCGCTAGTATTTTATTTTCAGTAATTGCTGATATTTTTGTGTTTCATTTAACATTTCCTGTGATTTCTATTATTGCTTTGTCTTTGATGTTCCTGGGCGGAATATCAATTGATAAATACGAAGAAAAAAACATTAAAAAAGAAGTATTAACAAAAAGTATGATTTATATTATTTTACTGATTTTCTTTATACGATTTATTGATATTTTTCAAACCGCTTCTTTCAAACAACTTTCAATTATTCAATCAAATCCTATGTTTTTCGTGGCGTTTTTGCAAACAGCATTGTTTATTCCACTGTCATTTATCGGATTAAAAGGTGTAAAAAAAGCAGTAACAGAAAAACTTATAACTGTAAAAGATATGATTTATTTGGCATTTTTAATTATTATTATCTGCTTTGCGGAACCATATATTTATAAAGCATTACCTTTGACCGTTTTAACTACTTTGGGATTATTACGAATTGGAATTTCATATGTATATGATGTAAAAGCCGATAATCTGAAAATTAATAAAAAAAGTTTAATTGCTTTGGCGATGATAATTGCTGGTAGCTTGCTTTTGATTTTTGTTTACTAGTTAATAAGTTGATATATAATTTGTTAAAAAGGAGTTCTGAATGACAAACGAAATCAAATATGTTTTCGATGATGATCGCAGTTCTTTTTCGGCTTGGGTGGACGGGCAAAAGGTTGGATTTGCAACATTTATTCGAACTGATGATGGAAAATTTATTTTGGATTATACCCAGGTTGATCCAAAATTACAGGGACAAAATATCGGTGCAGAATTGGTAAAACAGGTTGCAATTCTGGCGCGCACCGAAAACAGGAAAATTATTCCAACATGCAGATTTGCAAAAATAGTTCTGCAACGCAGTCCAGAATTAAGTGATGTTATTGATTAAAATAAAAATCCCCAAATTGGGGATTTTTATTTTTTATATATGTGCTGCGACAAAATTCCAATCAACCAAGTGATTTAAGAATGCATCAATGTAATCGCCACGTCTGTTTTGGTAATCCAAATAATATGAATGTTCCCAAACATCCAATGCCAATGCAGGTTTCATACCATGTGCAATTGGCGTATCTGCATTTGAAGTTGTCATGATTTTTAACGTGCCTTTGTCATTAACAAGCCATGCCCAACCACTACCAAACTGTCCCAATGCTGCTGCTTTGAATTCTTCGAAAAAATTTTCCTTGGAACCAAAAGTTTTTACAAGTTTTTCTGGAAAAACAGACCCATTATCACGGGCCATACTGGCAAAGAAAAATCCATGATTAAATACCTGGGCGGCATTGTTAAAAATTTTTTTAGCCTTATCATCTGATGCAGATTTAATAATTATTTCGTTCAAAGATAATTTTTCATAATCCGTACCTGTAATTAATCCATTCAGGTTTTTAATATATGTATCCAAATGCTTGCCATGATGAAAGTTTATCGTTGCCGCCGACATATATGGTTCCAATGCGCTTGGCTCAAAACCCAGAGGATACTCTTCTAGTGAAAACATGTTAATCTCCTTTTTTTCTATTAATAATATAGATACCTAAACAAAATAATCAACCGGCAAATTTAATTAAAAAAATTATCTTGCTCAAATCTGTAAAACTTAGCTATAATTCGCCTTGAACAGGAGAAAATGTCTATGAAACTATTGTCTTTTATTGGATCTTTATTGATTATTGGATCTGCATCTGCTGCGGATATTACAATTTATTATTC
>JAFGMU010000034.1 GCA_016927395.1 Alphaproteobacteria bacterium | reverse complement strand
TTGGTTCCTAATGCAGTGTTAACATCTGTTGTTTTTGCATAATCTGTCAAATCAGCTGATTGTAATGCTGTGTCAGCTTTGTCCAAAGTTGTCTGAACATCGAGGGACAATTTTGGTTTTGTAACAGCAGCATCATCGATATCTTCTGTTGCAACTGTGTCATTACCAGCAAGTTTACCCAAACTACCACCCAAAGTATCAATAACTGTATCAACTTCGGTCTTGGTATATGTTGTGGACTGGTCTGCTTTGGTTGATAATCCTGTATCAACATATTCTTTACTTGCAATTTGTGCTGCATTGGCTGCACCAGCACCCATCAATATCATTGACATGACGCCGTAAAAAACCAATTTTGTTTTTTTCATTTTTTTCTCCGTTTTTTGTTTTTATATGTCGTTTCTTAGGCGACTGTTTTTTATTTAATAATCGACAAATTTTTCAATTTGCAATTACTGTTTTTTTTAACTGCTCGGCACAGTTAATTTTTTATCAATACGCTACTTTGTACCAACTTTCCTGACCATTATTCATAACCAAAACATAATCATCACCATCAGCAGGTGCACCCTGCATATCAGGTACATCACCAGGCTGCAAAGCGCTGTCTGCTTTACCCAAAGAAGTTTGTACATCAGCCGATAGTTTTGGTTTTGTCACATTTGCATCTGCGATGTCCGCAGTTTCAACTGTGTTCTTTACCGCAAGTGTTCCTAGATCCGCTGTATTGGCCTTGGACGCCAATGCAGTTGTAACTTCTGTTGTATTAGCTTTATCAGCCAATGCAGTGTTTACAGAATCAACAGTTGCATAATTAGACATATCTGCAGATTGCAAAGCTGTATCTGCTTTGTCCAAAGATGCCTGAACATCTGTGGATAGTTTTGGTTTTGTTATGCTGGTGTCTGTCACATCATCTGTGGAAACAACATTTTTTAATGCCAATGCACCCAAATCTGCTGTGTTGGCCTTGGTTGCCAATGCAGCGTTTGTATCATCAACAGTTGCATAATTTGATAAATCAGCTGCTTGCAATGCTGTATCAGCTTTGGCGCCTTGTTCAGCTGTTGCATAATTTGCAGACGCAGCATTTATAGCTGCGATAATTGCAGCATTCATTTCCGGAGTAGTAGAATAATTTGACATATCTGCAGAAACACCAGGTTCACCTTGGATACCTTGTTCACCCTGGGGGCCCTGTTCACCTTGGGGACCCTGCAAATCTGCCAATGCAACTAAGTTTGTCCATTGACTTGTTGTATCATCATATTTCCACTGAATATATGTTCCATCAGATTGTAATAAAACTTTTTTACCATCGACATAAACAGCAGATATAACACCATTTGTTATATCAATACCTTCACCTGCTGTCAGAACATCTTGCTTTTCGGTTAATAAACTATCTGTTTGTTCAACTGTATATTTATTTGAATCTGAATCCTGTAATGTATCAACACGGCGTTCCAAGTCATCAATTTGACCCTGTAAAGTTCTGGTATCACCAGTACTGATTGTTGTTTCACCATAAGCGGGATTTTGTGATTTTATTGAACTTCCACCACTGACAGATTTTCCGGCACCTAAATATTTTCCAACAGAAAGTCTGGAAGTATATGCATTAGAAGCTGTACGTACGGCCGAACTGTCAGAATTATCAGATGTATCAGAAGAAGTGTTATTTGTAGATGTATTTGAATTTGTATAATTTGTTCGAATAGAAGAAGATCTTAAGGTTCCAGTACGCGCAGCAGTTGCACTGGAAGTACCATTATATGTACCACTGCCACCAAAAGTTCTGACAGAAGATGCAGCGTGTCCATCAACCAGTGTGACTGTGCACAATGCGCAAACAACGGACAATAATGATATCTTTTTATCAACCCTCATAAAATCTCTCTACCATATATACTATACCACATTTTGAACCCTCATCAAAGCGCGTATTTTTAAAATTCGTATCTTAAACCAACAGAAAACTGATTATCCAACACCAAACCAATATCCGATTGGAAATAATAAGTATTGGATGGTGTTGCAGTATCTTCAAAGTTTCTTGAATGTTTTGTTCCATAAAAACCAGCCAAACGATAACGTAAATCCAAAATAAATCTGTAATCCAATCTATGTGAAAATCCCAATATAAATCCACCCATTGGTGATATTGATGTTTTTTGACGTGGACCAGAAATAAACGCATCCCAGTCCCATGAAGTTGTTGGAAATGCAACGCCCAATGAAGCACCTAAATAAAAATCATTATTAAAATCATGAAGTGCGCTAAATAATAAATATGGCGTTGAAAAATTAAATTCTATGGCGGAATCTTTATCCATAAAGTTTCCTGTATAACCAAATTCAACTTCACCGCGCCAAAAATAACTGAAAGTTTTTCCAACTGTCAAACTGCCGCCCAAAGCTGGCTCGTACGAATAATCATCAGAACCACCATAACCAACCCAGTCTGAATAATAAGAATTAGTCCAGCTAAGCAAATTCATTTCGGCGCGCAAAGTTGCATACCAACCTGTTTTTTGCTCATAAACACGTCTGTCATCACCTATTAAATAATTCTGCGCTGCATCAGCGGTTGAACCCATAAGGCAAATACCAAAAATTAAAAAATTAAGCCTTTTCATAGTCTGTATAAAAACCTTTTTATCTGGGAATTATACCATAAAATGAAGTATCATCAAAATGCTAAATATAATGCTGGTTTTACATATCAAATTGCTATCTTGACTGCTTGACGATTTCAAGTTTTTTTACTAGCATTCGGGATATGGATATTGATACGGCAATTTCTTTTACAAATGTTGGTGCAAAATACGATCACGGGCAAGAAGTGTTGTCAGATGTATCGTTTAATATCGGCAAAGGTTCTTTTTATTTTTTATCCGGCGCATCTGGTGCTGGGAAGACAACTTTGTTAAAATTAATATACCAACTGCATAAACAAAGTCGTGGAAATATAAAACTTTTTGGAAAACAAATTCATGAGTTGTCGCGTGATGATATAACAAATCTTCGCAGAAAAATGGCAATTGTTTTTCAGGAATATTCTTTGTTATCCCATTTATCGGTTTTTGATAATGTCGCATTACCCTTGCGTGTTCGTGGCGTTGCAGAAAGTAAAATAAAAAAATTGGTAAGCAAAACATTGGAATGGGTTGGTCTGGGTCGTTATGCAAATTCAAATCCAAAAGAATTAAGTGGTGGTCAACAACAGCGTGTTTCTGTTGCACGCGCAATTATTGTTCAGCCTGAAATATTATTGGCTGACGAACCTACTGGAAATTTGGATGATGAAAACGCTTCCAGATTGATGGAGTTATTTATTCAGATGAATAAAAATTTTGGTACGACTATTATTTTGGCGACTCATAATAGAAAGCTTATGGATACATATAAACTTCCTGTAATAATGGTTGAAAACCATAAAGTAAGTTTCATAGGTACAGAAAAAAACTCTGGCTCTGTAGATGCAAAAAAAATTTGGAAGGGACCAAAACCACAAAACTATTTTTCAGAATTATCAAAACAATTTGACGAACTGGCAAAAAAATGAAAAAGCCACTTGTATTTTCTTATACTCATGACCAATCGCTTTTTATGACTGCGATTATGTCACTGCTGACATTTTTATCTGTTTTAATTCTGGGTATTGCTTTGGCAATTGGAACTGGGGTCATGCGATGGAACACCCAGTGGGATTTGTATGCAACCGTGCAAATAATGTCTGATGATAATTCCAGCGCAGTCCAAGAAATAATTAAATCAAACATGGATAAAATTGATTCCATAAAAGAAATTTCAAAACCAGATATGGAAAAAATGCTTCGACCATGGATGTCTGGCGGTTCATCACAATTGGGAAACTATCTGCCACAAATGTATGAAATAAAATTCAAAAAGAAATCATACATTGAACCAATTGGTGAACAAATATCACAATATTCTAGATTTTTAACACACAGCACTGCTCTTAAAAATTCTACCAGTGCCGGATGGCGAATGATATTCATATCTATGTTGGTTTTATTTTTGACTTTAGGAGCTATTGGAATTTCTATTTCTTATATTGCACGAAATACAGCTTTGTTGCATAAACGCGAGTTGGAAATATTAAATCAAATCGGCGCTCACGATTCGTTTGTAACAAAACAAATGCAGATAATTGTTGCGAAAATTTCAGGTGTAGCCGGGTTAGTCGGATTTGCAGCAGCAATGCCAATATTGGGATTGATTTTATCAACCGCCAGAAATGCGCGTGTTGGATTGATGGCAATGATGGGTTTGGGACCTGTCAGTTGGACTATGTTGATTTTTATGCCAATTACAATTATCATATTCTCGATATGGATAACAAAAAAGACAACTTTGGGCATTCTAAAAAACAGCTAATAATATGAAATTCTTTAATCCATCTTTATTAGTTATAAGTTTTTTTGTACTGGGTGGTGCTGTATTTAAATCAACAGCCCCTACCAGATGTACGACTATTTTACCAAACGACAGCATATTTGTTTTAACCGGTGATGTACGCAGGATTCCTTTTGCTTTGCGCGAATTTCGAAAACACCCAACGACCAGAATGTATATTATTGGTGCCGGCGCCAGTGGAATAAAAATGCCACCACGTGTTACTGTTGAATCAAACTCTAAATCGACATATCAGAATGCGGTGGCAATAAAAAGAATTGCTGAAAGCCAAGGTTTAAACAGAATTGTTTTAATAACAACTGTCGATCATTTCAACCGTGCTAAGTATTTAATAAAAGATGAATTGCCAAATGTTGAAATTGCACCCTGCCCTGTACCGTTAACCAGCATGCCTGTTTCGAAAAGACTTGAAAGATGGACCACAGAATATATAAAGTATGTCGGCACATTGATTGGCATAAAAGATAGTAAATAAAAAAAGGATTAAAAAAATTATGATTAGGACAATGTTATTCAAATTCGCTTTGGCTGTTTGGTTTATTTTATGGTCACCTGCTTTATTATTGGGATTAATTTCAAAAAAATTAACACGTTATTTGGTTTTGGCAGATGCTGGTGGCGTATTGTGGCTGGCCAGGGTTATTGCTGGGATAAAATATAATATTCACTACCCTCCTCGCGAAGAAAATGGAATTCCATTCAAAAGAAATGAAAATGATCGTTTGGACGGTAAAGCAATAATTGCAGCCAAACATATGTCTATTTTAGAAATTGCTATTTTGGCGACTCATATTACAAATTCTTTCTTTATTATAAAACGTGAATTGATGTGGATACCAATTTATGGTTGGGCTTTTTGGCGAATGGGATTCCAAGGTGTTAATCGTGCCAAGGGTTCAACAAACATGCAACAATTAACAAATTCAGTTGCCAAAAAAATTATGGATAAACAAATTCTGATAATTTTTCCAGAAGGAACACGTGTAAAACCTGGACAAAAAATAAAATTAAAACGTGGCTTATTATTTATTGCAGAAAGTTTAAAGCTACCAATTTTACCAGTCGGAACCGATGCAGGTCTGTATTGGCCAAAGCGCGGCAGAATGCACAGCGGGACAGCAAATGTTTATTTTGAACCAGTATTGCCTTGCACAGCATCACTGGAAGAAATTCGCGAAGCAATAAATCGCCACAGCGCATAAACTAAAAAATCCGGTTAAAACCCGGATTTTTTATTCACACCAACCATATCTTTTTCCACCGCCGTATTTACGAACCAGCTTTTCTTTTATCATTGTGCTGCTGATATCGATGCCGTCGGAATTTTTAACATGTGCGTCTATTCGCCCCAAATATTTATCATCTTTGACATCTTGCAAATCAACCGTCGCACCAATAGGTAATAATTCTTCCAGACGTTTTTTGGCTTTTAATGCGCCCTGAATTTCCGAATCACACCTACCACTTATTTCTGGTGCATCAATGTCCATAATACGAACCCGAACAGATATTTTTATATCATCTTCCAGTTTTACCTGGGCCGAAAAAGTATCGCCATCAAAAATATAATCGACCGTCGCCGGCACTGCATATGCAGAATGCCCCAAAATCAAAATCATTCCGAAAAATATTGTTAATATTTTTTTCATTATATTATGGTAAAAGTGGTGACCATGTTGGTTCAACACCATTTATATCTTTTGGTAATGGAATATCATATAAATTTTGACCCGTTATATCAACACTACGAATATGACTGATGCGATCCATACCATCTAAGCTTTTTTCTGTTTCATAATAAACGATTCGTCTTGATCCTGGTGCCCAGCTGGGTGATTCCATAAACCAACCCCCTGCCAGGATTTTTTCATGACGACCATTTTCATCCATAATTCCGACATAAAAAGTATCATCCGCAATTTTTGTAAATGCAATAAACTGACCGTCTGGACTGAACGCAGGAGTTGCATATCGACCATTACCATAAGTTATACGTTTTTGCTTTTTTGTTTCCAAATCCAAAATATGAATTTGCTGACTGCCTGAACGATTAGAGTTAAATGCCATTTTTTTACCATCTGGCGAATAAGACGGACTGGTATCAATTGATGTTCCAAAAGTTAATTGACGTAATGTTTTCTTTGCAATGTCATATTCATAAATATTAGTAATACCATTTTTTACCAAAGATAATGCAACACGCGAACCGTCTGGTGAAAATCTTGGTGAAAAAGTCATTCCGCCGAATCGACCCAGGCGTCTTTGTTCACCAGTATTCATATCCAATGTCCAAACCATTGGATCATCATCACGGTACGATAAAAATACAACATTTTGCATATTTGGTGAAAAATGTGGTGACATAACGAACGTCTTATTATCGGAAACATATCTGAATCCATATCCGTCTTGGTCCATAATAGCCATACGTTTATTTCTATTATCAACAGGACCTGTTTCAGCAATAAATATAATTTGGGTATCAAAATATCCAACCTCGCCTGTTAGTCTTTCATAAATTGCATCAGCCATAATATGTGCCATACGACGAGCCGATTTTTTTGAAGAAACCAAACTTTGTGCTTCTATTTGTTCTTTGCCATTAACATCCCACACATAAAAGTCTATTTTATAACGATCATTTTTTTGGGTTACCATTTTTACCTGGACCAGGACCTGGGTTTTAATTGTCATCCAAAGTCCAAAATTCGGCATATCATTCATTTTTACATATTCAGGAAATGCATCATGAGAAACAATTCGAAACAGTCCTGTGGACTTCAAATCATTTTCAACAACTGTACGAATCATAGCAGCGTCTTTGGAACTAACCTTTCCATCAGTTTCAAATTTTTGTATTGCGATTGGGATTGGTTCAGTACTGCCAGCTATTATATCAACCTTTAATTCCGCACGAGCAAAAGATACAAAAAGACAAGAATTTACAATTACCAAAAACCTTAAAAACTTAAATAGCATAATTTATTTTCCTTTCACATTTGGGCAATAATCCCAAGACACTTGATTTTATATAGCTTTATCAGAAAAAGCAAGGATAGCTGTCATTATAAACACAAAAATACGATATTTTGTTAAACATCAGTACCATATTCAAAATAAAGAAACTTATTAAATCACAATAAAAAAACTCTTCACAAAGCCGATATACAAACAACTACACAAATGTCAATATTTCCGTGATTACAAGTGCAATTACAAATGTATTGACATCTGTATTTACAGTGATATAGTCAACTGTAAATACCTTGGTAATTACAATAGTATAGAGGTCTGTCAATGCCGAATGTTATGCAACAATTGTTTGTAATGAATATTGAATCATTACTAAAAGAATATGCCGCTTATCGCGCTTTTAATAAGTCAGATTGTGTTATAAATATGCGAATTCCACACCAAATTCTGGAAAAGATAAAAGAGCTAGCTGACCAGCAACATGTGCCCTATCAGTCATTAATATCATCTGTACTTTTTTCCCTGGCAAATATCGAAGAAAAGAAATAGTATTTCAAAAGAATCAATAATGGCGACTATACATATTTTGTGTGGATTTATAGCATTTGGAAAAACAACACTTTCAAAGAAATTAGCAAAAGAACTGCCAGCAGTTCGTTTTTGTTCTGACGAACTTGTCAGACAACTATACGACCAAAAAGATAATGACGAATTTATGCAAGGAATACAAAAAGTAAACGCACTTCAATGGGATTGGGCAAAACAGATAATAGAAAATGGCATAGATGTTGTAATGGATTTTGGACCTTGGACAAAACAAGAACGAAAACGTGTTGCAAATATGGCATTGAGTATAACCCCAAATGTTATTTTTCACAGTATTGTTTTGGATATGGAAAAAGCCAGAGAGCGTCTTATAAAAAGAAATTCAGAGAAACAACAATATCATGTGGATTTGAATTTTTTTGATGAAAATAGTTCGCAGTTTGAACCAATATCTGATGACGAAGGTTATACTGTAAAACGTTACTATCAAGATTAACTTAACCCTGCTTATTTATAATAATAATCTATATAAGGGGTTTTTATTTATTTTTATAAACATACAGCCTGTGCTGCCCCAGGAAATCTTTATGCAGCTTTATTATCTTATATGGGGTGGTGTTTGGTAATGGAAAATCTAGAACTAATAATAAGTTAAAATTTGAAAGGTATTTTTCAACTTCTGGCATTGTTCTGGTTAACAAATACGCAACACCAATATCAAATTTTTTATTTTCCAAAAATTTGAAAGCATCACCGAATACATATTTTACATTTTTAAAAAACACTCCTGCAACAACAGAATAAATATATGGTGTTGGCATCAATTCAATTCCAGTTACACTAACACCCGGAAAGTGACGTGAAATTTTTCGTGTCATTCCACCCCAACCGCTTCCTATATCCAGTATTGTTTTTGCATTTGGGAATTCTGATCGTATTTCTTGTACAACTGCATTACGTAATTTTTTTGCAGACGGAACCGGGGGCGGTAGTTTTCTTATAATCCTAACAATTTGTTCAATTCCATACGACAAAATTACAATGTCAAAAACAACAAAAATAACCAAATAAAAATAAACTAAAAAAATTGACATTGTTTTATATTTAAAACCGCGCGTTAAGCGCGGTTTTATCTTTTATTACCAACCTATTCCTGCACATCCAGAAATACCTGGTAAAAACTGCAAAACAATACCAATGCTGAATAAAAGTGTAAAACCGACCAAAAGACTAATACCCTTACTCTTCAAGTCTTCCATTACTTTACCATCACCTTTGGTAATATATCCCCATGCCCAGCTTGCAATCAAAAAACCAGCACCAACAAATGCCAATGTACGTAATGTTTTAAAAACACCCTGCATACTTGCAATCAGAACACATGGATCAGCAGCCGGACCAGCAGCCATCGCGCCACCCATTCCAGCAAATACTGCAATCATTCCAAATAACGCTTTTTTCATATAGAATCTCCTTATTATTTACTGTTGATTCTATCACATTTCCATAATAACTTCAAGTGACTATAAAGAACCAAGGTCAAATTTACTTTTAATATCCAGATAGTTCGAAATATGCTATAATAACCTTGAACCACAAGGATTTTGATATGAATTATAAAGATTTTGGTCTGGTTAACACAAAAAAAATGTTCATTAATGCAATGAGACATGGGTACGCAGTTCCGGCATTTAATTTTTATAATTTGGAAACATTGAAATCTATTTTAGTGGCTGCAAAAAACACAAAAAGCCCTGTTATTTTGGCAGTATCAGAATCAGCATTAAAGTACATGGGTGATGATTTTTTAATGGGTATGATAATTGGTGCAAAAATCAAATCAAAAAACATTGCCCTGCATCTGGATCATGGGCACAGCTTTGAATCATGCAAGCATGCTATTGATTTGGGATTTTCATCTGTTATGTTTGATGGCAGCGAATTACCATTTGCAGAAAACGTAAAACAAACAAAACGCGTTGTTGCGTATGCAAAAAAGTTTGATGTCTCGGTCGAAGCCGAACTGGGCACATTGTCTGGAATCGAAGATGAAGACACAAAATCTGAAAAACACATTTATACTGATCCGCTTGATGTAATTGAATTTGTATCAAAAACAAGTTGTGATTCATTGGCAATTGCAATTGGAACCAGCCATGGTGCATATAAAAGAAAAAACGAAAATGAAAAATTACGTTTTGATATTTTAAAACAAATTGCAGATAAACTTCCCAATTTTCCTTTGGTTTTACATGGTGCGTCTGAAATTCCGCAAAACCTGTTAAAAACTATAAATAAAAATGGGGGGAAAATTGTTGGTGCATTGGGTATACCTGCATCGCAAATAAAAAAAGCGGTATCAATGAATATCTGCAAAGTTAACGTGGACAGTGATGCACGTCTGGCATTTACATCCGCAGTTCGGGAAAATTTAAATAAAAATCCTGAAAATTTTGACCCACGAAAATTTTTAACTGCTGCTATGAATGAAATTACAAAAACTTATATTTATGAAATTACAAAAGTTATGAACAGCGCCCACAAATA
The DNA here is from genome assembly GCA_016927395.1 of Alphaproteobacteria bacterium. Classification (GTDB taxonomy): domain Bacteria; phylum Pseudomonadota; class Alphaproteobacteria; order Rs-D84; family Rs-D84; genus JAFGMC01. The sequence goes on along the minus strand of JAFGMU010000034.1, from coordinate 8,571 downwards.
AAAAATCCCGCATAATGCGGGATTTTTTATTTAGCTCTTTCTACATATTCCAGTGTTTCAGTATTAACCACAATTTTTTCACCCTGTTCAATAAAAACTGGGACTTGAACACGAACACCATTATCTAAAACAGCTGGTTTACCACCACTACCAGAAACAGTTTGACCTTTTAATGCTGGTTCAGTTTCTTCTACGATTGCTGTTACAGTTTTTGGCAGAGTAATTGAAATTGGCTGACCTTCTACAAAGTTCGCTTTGACCATCATTTCAGGTTTTAAAAACTTTATCTGTTCACCCAAAGAATCATCTACCATTGTAAACTGTTCATAATCGGACATATTCATAAAATACGAATCAGTACCATCAGAATACAAATATTGGCATTCAATATCTTCGACCAACAATTTTTCAACTTTATCTTCGGCACGCCAACGGTCACCACCTTTGTTACCCGAATCAATATCACGCAGGTCCGCCTGGACAAATGCACCACCTTTGCCTGGTTTTACCTTGGTAATAGATGTAACTGTATAACGACGTCCATTATGGGAAATTGCCCAACCGACGCGCATATCATTTGCTGTGTAAGATGCCATTTTAACCTCTTTTAATACCGCCAGCTTATACAAAAAAACCTGATTTTGCAAGCTATGCTTTTATTTAATGCTTGTTTGCACGATATCTTTCAATACTTTCTTTAATTATTTCATCAGCCTTCTCGCGATTAGCCCAACCAGTAATTTTTGACCATTTATTTGGTTCTAGATCCTTGTAATGATGGAAAAAATATTCAATTTTTGAACGCAAAATTTCTGGCAATTCTTCGATAAAAGAAATATTTGTATAATATGGATCGATTTTGTCACGTGGAACACAGATAATTTTTTCATCACCGCCAGCCTGGTCTTCCATTAATAAAACACCAATTGGTCTAACTTCGATTAAAACACCCGGACGCAGTGGTGCATTACATACAACAACACAATCCAACGGATCACCATCATCACCCAATGTTCCTGGGAAATATCCATAATTTGCAGGATATGCAACTGGTGTATGCAAAATTCTGTCCACTTTCAACAGGCCTGTTTTTTTATCAATTTCATATTTAACAAAACCGTTTTCTGGAACTTCTATAATTGCGTTCATTTTCTTTGGTGGCATATCGCCTGGTGAAATATTATCCATAACCATTAATTTAATCCTTATTTAGCTGGAAGATATTATCACAGAATTTATCATTTGCAATACTGTTTGAAAAAAAATTGTAATAAAAAACCGCCGATGGGCGGTTTCTTTAATTTTATAAAAATTACATTTTAAGTGGCATCAATATAAATAATGCATCGGTTTTCTTTTCTGTGGATTTGATAATTGTAGGAGACATAGGATCCTGCATTTCCATTTGGAATTTATCACCTTCGACCTGACCTGCGATATCCAACAAGAATTTAACACTGAATAATATTGTGAATGTGCTATCACCATTGTATTCAATATCCAACTCCTGGGTCGCTGTTCCGGCTTCGGCACTGGATGCGTTGATTACCAACTTATTCATCGAGAAAGTCAATTGTACAGATTTTGTTTTATCAACACTGGCAACTGAAACCAAGTCAACAGCAGAAACAAATTGTTTTCTGTCCAAAACTGCAATTTTATCGTTACCTTTTGGAATAACTACGCGATAGTTTGGATATTGTGCATCAACCAATTTACTTGTCAAAGTTGCACTGCCAACAGTAAAGCGTGCCTTGGTATCAGACAATTCAACAGAAACATCATCAACAGTTGCATCTTCTAATAATTTTGACAATTCGCCAATAACGCGACGTGGCAAAATTACAGATGGCATTTCCGCACTTCCCGATGGTGCAGGCATTTCACAAAGAGCCATACGTTGGGCATCTGTTGCGACCGCTGTCAGCATTTTTGATTTTCCTTCCTCTGCTATATGGAAGAAAATACCCCCCAAATGATAACGAACATCATCAACTGGAATTGCAAATTTAGTTTTATTTATCAAATGTCCCAAATCACCTGTTGTCATTTGGAATTTTGTTGTCAAATTACTGCCAGACATTGCTGGGAAATTTTCAGCTGGCAAAGTTGGCAAACGGAAAATTGCACGTCCACTGGATACAACTAACTGATCACCAGATTGTTTGAAGTTGATTTCTGCATCTTCTGGCAATTTGCGAACAATGTCATAAAGCATTTGAACTGGTACAGTTATTTTGCCGGGCAAAGTTATATCTGCCGCGACATGTTCAACCAATTCCAAGTCAACATTGGTTGCGGACAAAACCATATCGTCTGCAACTTCGATTTTAACATTCATTAAAATTGGCAAAGTTGCGCGCTTTTCAACGATAGATTGCATATGTCCTAATGCGCGTATTAAAACCTGGCGAAATACTGAAAATTCCATTTCTTGCTCCTGTTACTGTCTTTGGATTTACACTCTTTGTATGAAAGTTTAGCAAAAAATGCCGATTCGGCGCAAGAGTAAAAAAAACAAAGAAACGCCCACTAAGGGGCGTTTTTACTTTTTCATTAATTTTTCAAGTTTTAACTTTAGTTTCTTTAAATCTTCGTATTTTTTTATATTACCATGTTCGGCAATTGAAATATCACCTGTTTCTTCGGAAACTACCAGTGCAACAGATTTTGAAACCTCGGACAATCCGATTGCTGCTCTGTGGCGTGTTCCATATTTCCATTTCAATTCATTCTGGGACAGCGGTAATATCGCCCCAGCTGAAACAATTCTGTTATTATCAATTATAACCGCACCATCATGTAGTGGGGTTTTATTAAAAAATATAGTAAGTAATAACTCACTGGAAATTTTGGCATCCAGAAAAGTTCCTTTTTTTTCAATAACTTCTGTATCGAATTTATCTTGGAAGACAATCAAAGCACCTGTTCTTTTTATAGACATGTATTCAATTGCTATCATTATTTGATCAACTGATTTATTAATTTCATCTTTGTCCGTACTGGCACGGGTCGATATTGTATTGAAAATACCACGAACATTTCCCATCAATGCCATAAATTTCCGAAGCTCGGGTTGAAATATAACAACCAAACCAACAGAAAGAAATAAAGCTGTCCAGTGTAAAAATCCACCCAATAAATCCAAATGCAACCAATTCATCACAAAGCTTAAAACCCATAAAACACCAAGACCAAAAAGACCGTGAACCAACTTTTCGGACGATGTATTTTTTATGAATACTTTATAAAAAAACGAAAGTATCAAAACAATTATTACTATTTGAATGAAACCAATCCAACTAAACAATTTCTTACTCCTTTTAATTTTTTATCAAACTGCCAACCAATTGTGCCATTGGTTCGTTTAACCAATCTGGATCACCCGTTTGTGCTGGCGCACCTTGTTCCATTGCCGTTCTGCATGGATGGTCATCACCCAGCCAATTTTCCAACAATCCACCTGCCAATAAACCGACACCTGTACCTGCAACCAAACCAATTCCACCGGTAAATGGTGCTAACATTAAACCCAATCCTGTTGCAGATGCAAACTTACCCGCCAGTGCAGCACTGTTTATTTTAATATTCGGTTCTGCCAAATCCCCTGAAAACTCTATGGAATTTATAACGTTTCCTGTTATTGATATTTTTAAACCACGAACTGGGACTGTTGTTACTGTTGCTTTCAGACTTTCATTCCCCAAATTTACCTGACCTGCACCACGCATATTTATTGCATTTGTTTCAACCGCAATTCCATTTTCAGTTTGGGCAACACCATTTCTTACTTTCAAATTAACAGCTGCGCATGTAACTTTAACTTGGTCATATTTCTTTTTATTTCTGAACATGTCTTGGATATTATGACGCAGACTGGTTAAAAAATCTTCACCGTACAAATATGAAATTAGTTCCGAATTAACCCACCCTGGTGCAACCGAGTAAGCATAAAAAGGTCCTGTAACTGTTGACATCAATCCAGATAAATCATACCCATTCGCTTGGAAATAAAATTCAAAATTTGAAGGTAATTCAGAAACACTTCCGGTTTCTCGAAGTTCTTCTAATATTTCACCGACATATATTCTTTCACCGAATCCTGCTATGCTTGCAAAAATTTTATTATTTTCATCTGATTTGGCCTGGGCTGCAAAACTGACATCACCATCTGCAAATTTTGTTTTTGCTTCCAAATTTAATTTTGCATCCTGCAAAGTTATTTTTGCTTCGAAATTTTTTGCAACCATATCACGATATATTATCAAACTGTCGCCTGACCATTCTAAATTCAAATTGTATTTTTTCAAAAACTCACCATAAATAGGTGTATCTTTAAAAACATTTAGTTTTCTATTTGCTGGTCTAACCCACTTTATTTCATCAGAAGACGAACGATAAAGGTTTGGAAATAATTCATTTAAATCAAAATTTTTGGATTTCATTTTTGCTGTTATTGTTGGAATTGGTTTTGACCAATCCATACCACCAGAAACAGTAACCTCACCATCACCAACACTGATTGATGACTTTCTTAGTGTAAAATTATCTTTTCCGAATCCACCAGCCAAGTTAACATTCACTGCTGGCGTTTCTGGCAAATTCGCACCGAAAATATTACCAATCAATTTTATGTTTGGCACACTGCCTTTTAATATAAAATCTATTGGCATTTTACTTTTACCTTCCAGTGCGATGTTTGCAACCAATGCCTTGCCATCAACTGAAAAAGCTGCGCGTATTGGATAAACTTTTCGTTCAGCGTTATACTCAGAAAATTGTATAATAAATGGATAAATTTCTTGTTCTGATTTCAACCAGCCGCTGTATTCCATAGAATTGCTTTTTGAATTAGAACTGATATAAAATCCATCCAAAGAGTATTTAGACTCATCAGAATATACTGTAAAATTTCTTACTTCTATTGAATCCAGACCAACATCAAAATTAAAAGGATACGGGCTGTTTGTTGTTTCTTGGGATTCCAGATTTGGTTTTGATGTAACCTTTTTAGTTGTAGATTTATTTTCATCTTCGATTTTATCTTTTTTAACAGACAAAACAGCATCATAAATTTTTATATTTTGAATCGTTGGTTTGTTACGCAGCAAAGAAAATAAATTCAAAGTAACATCTATCTTTTTGGCAGAAAAACTGTTTTCTTTATCTGCGTTTGGTTTTAATGGAACATAAACATCATTCAATTCTACTTTTGGTCGCAAAGAAAACTTCCATGCCACATTTCCATTTATTTGAATCGGCAATCCCGTAGCATCACGCAGAACATTAACCAAGTTTCCACGCAAAGTTTCAAAATCAACCTGGGATAATGCAATAAAAACTGCGACTATTAAACCAATAAAAAACATCGCGGCAATTCTGGCAAATTTATAAAATTTTTTACGTTTATAAAACATCCACAACCTTATTGGCTTTTATACTTTTTCTATTCCGGTATTTTAAACTCCAAAAACTTGATCACTGGACGCATAAAATCTGGCAGCTCTGCGCGAATTGTTATCAGCTTATTAGTTCCGGGATGGCGGAATGATAACCTGTATGCAAATAAAAACAAGTTTTTTGTTGAAAGCACTGAATTCAATGTATCGTCCAATTTTTGATTTCTGCCATAAACAGTGTCACCAACAATCGGTGCCCCCAATGAAAAAGCACTGTGAATTCTTAACTGGTGTGTGCGACCTGTTCTTGGAAAAAAAGAAACCCATGACAATATGCCAGCAACTTCGGATATTACTTTATATTCTGTTATTGCCCGATAAGATTTTTCATCATTTGATATTTTTTCATTTTCTTCCAGGACACGACCCTTGACCATAAAATTATCAATAACACCAGATTTGGGATTAATATTTCCCATTAATAATGCTAAATATTCTTTTCTGGCGGTTTTATCTTGAAATTCCTTGGCCAGTATTTGTGCAGCCCTTTGATTTTTTGCAACCAATAAAATACCACTGGTCTCTTTATCCAATCTGTGTACCAATGATATTTTATCGTATGGAAACAATTCGGCGGCCATTTTATCAATGGATTTTGAAATTCCTGTTCCACCCTGTACTGCCAATCCCGCAGGTTTGTTGAAAACAACTATGTCTTCGTCATTATGGATTATACACGTGCGTAATTTTTCCAAATCTGCCAAAGAAAATCTGTTTCCACTTTCTGTTTTTTTTATATTTTCTTGTTGGTATTGCGACAAAGTTGGTGGAATTCTGATTACATCACCTGCGCGAAGTATTTCCTGGCCACGACATCTGGAAGAATTTAAACGTATCTGACCACCACGACAAAGTTTGTAAAATTCAGAAGTCGACAACCCTGGATAATGGCGTAAAAACCACCGCAGCAATCTGGTGCCATCTTCTGTTTTATAAACTTCCACTGGTTTTTGCATATCTAAGAATGTACAAAAAACTGATAGCTAATGCCAGAACATTATTATCATTAGCAAATTATTCACCAAATATTATTCTGACAGTATTTTTACCGGTTTCATTAACACAGTTTCCCATAGCACCGCTACTTTTTCCACCTGACATCTGAAAATCAACAGAATCAGTCCATGCCTTGGTTACAAAATATTCACAATCTGATTTAGATAAACCGTTTATAGATAAAATAAACTGGCGTGAATTCGCAGGATTGGAAGCTAAATCATATGTACCACCATATGGGGTTTTTTGTGACATTCCAATTGCACCCCAAATAGTTGAATTGTTTATGTTTGAAAAATCGTCATATTCGCCCAATAATTGACGAACACCCGATACGATTTGTATAACTTCGTCATTAACTGTAGATCTTTTCTGACTTTTCATAGCGACTGAAATCATTGTTATGGCGCCAACAGTGATTACGCCCATAATTGCCAGAACACCCAGCATTTCAATCATTGAACGACCCGATTCTTGTCTCATTGTTCCCTTCCTTTTTATTTTTTGCTATTCGTTAACTATTATAATATCATAATGTTCATGAATATTCAATTTTCTGATTTGATTGAAAATAGTCCTATATCGCCCGGTATCTATAAAATGTATGACGCCGACGGTGTTTTGCTTTACGTGGGAAAAGCAAAAAATATTTCCGCCAGATTGAAACAATATTTAGATATTTCAAAATTGGAATCACATAAACAAATTATGCGAAGTCTGGTCACACGTGTTGAATGGGAAGTTACAAAAACCGAATCGGACGCTTTGGTATTAGAAGAACAGTTAATAAAAAACCAAAAGCCCAAATATAATATTATGATGACTGATGGAAAAATGTATCCGATGTTAGCACTGACGAATTCTGAATTTCCACGTCTGTTAAAGTTCAGGGGTAAAATTTCACAAAAACGTGACGTGTTTGGACCATACCCATCTGTTTCTGCATTGAATGAAACAATAAAGATAATTCAAAAAGTTTGCCAAATCAGAACATGCACAGATACTTTTATGAAAAATCGTACACGTCCATGTTTATTATACCAAATTGGCAGATGTTCTGGTCCATGTGTTTTACCACAAAACAATTACAACGAAAATGTTCAAATGGCCCGCAGAATTTTGCGTGGAGACAGCGAACCAATTGTGAACGAACTGTCTGAAAAAATGAAGCTGTTTTCCGAAAATATGGATTTTGAATCCGCTGCTATAATTCGTGATAAAATTGCAGCATTAACACATACTGCTGTACGTGGAATAAAAAACCGTCCACAACCTGGAATTGATTGGAACGAATCTGTTAATGATTTGGAAAATTGGTTGGGAATAAAAATTGAAAAAGCTTGTGTTTTTGATAACTCACATTTATTCGGCAGAATGGCCGTTGGCAGCATGATTGTTTTTGGTCATGATGGATTTATAAAATCAGACTATAAACATTTCAAATTAAAAGATGCAGCGCGTGCCGGAAACGATATTGCAATGATGGAAGAATTTGTCCGACGTGCAAACGATAAATCAAAAGACATAAATTTAATAATTGTTGATGGCGGAATGGCGCAATGGAAGATTGCACATAAAACTGCACCACAAATTCCCGTACTGGGTGTAACCAAGGGCGAAGTTAGAAATGGTGACGAACATTTCATTATGCCCGATGGCAATATAAGCCGTGATATGGAAAAAGATTCAAGATTATTTTTAATGTTACGCGCTGTTCGTGACGAAGCCCACAGATTTGCAATTTCTTTTCATCGTGCCCAGTATGCAAAAACAATAACTGCCAGCCAGCTGGATGAAATCGAAGGAATCGGACCTGCACGTAAACGTGCTGTATTGCATCACTTTGGATCTGTTCGACAAATTTCAGATGCCAGTCTAGACGCTTTGTTAAAAGTCCCTGGACTCGGCAAATCTGCTGCAGAAAAAATATATTCATATTTCCATAAATAAGGGATATAATTAGGGCTAAGAAATCTTAAGGAGATTCTAAAATGAAAAAGTTTGTAAATTCACTAACAATATTTCGAATAGTTGCAGCATTCGCAATTATTCCAACTTTGATGTTCCAAATGTATTGGTTATCATTTTTATTATTCTTTTTTGGCGCTTTGTCAGA
>JAFGMU010000033.1 GCA_016927395.1 Alphaproteobacteria bacterium | reverse complement strand
GGATTATTCCATAAATCCGGTACGTCTATTTTTTTATTCAGTTCATCGATTTCAGATTGCAGTTTTATCGGGTCAAAGAAACCCCCTGATGGCATTTATGTCATCAGAAATTTGGTTCAAAATATCGGCCGCTATGATCATGAGCTGGATTTTATCAATTTATTTGCACAAATCAATAAGTTTATGAAAAAAAGGGTTAAATGAATGTTTGCCTTTTTTTTCATAATATGATAAAATTTCAATAATGAGAGAGGGTTTCATGAAGAAATTTTTAATAGCAACAGGTGCTTTTGCCGTTTATGCCTTCATCGGTGGTGCGTATGCATTATCAGCAGGGACGGTCAGTGGAAACGATACTTCACGTGCTTCGACAACAACTTCCAGCAGCAGTGACCGTGGTTATCAAAATGTTGCGAATGCTTATAAAACCAATCAGCGTAATACGTATTACATGGTAAATCAGCCAGATGTTGATACAGCTTGTCGCCAGAAAATTTATAAATGTTTATCTGATTATTGTGGTGACGTTACTGTTGTTCCTGGTCAACGTGACAGTCGTTGTGGATATGCAACAGAAAGTGAACTTTATAATTATGCTTTGTTATGTTTACAAAAAGATACAGACGTCTTGATGCCTCAGTATAATACTGGTACCAAGAATGCAAATGGTGGTATGAATACAGCTGCCAGACTTTGTCCATCGTATGTACAACAGGAACTGATGTCATATTTATCAATGGCGAACATGTCCGAACAATTAAACAAGTCACGTTCCAGCCTGTGCGTTCAACGCAGACAAGAATTAGAAGCAGCAACTTCATGTCATTCAATTGCTTTATCTTATGGAAATGAAACTACTAGTATGTTGAATTCTCAGTTGACTGACTATTGTGGTGCTGGTGTTCCGGGTGGTTCTTCGGAAATGGTTACAAAATTTGCAAATGCGGGTAACGTTGGTGCAAATATTTGGGGGTGGGCTGAAAAAGTTGTTAATTTGGATTTGAATAAAAAAGGCTCAGATTGGCAGGCAGCGGTGGATGCTGTTTTGGCTGGTTATACAAACCGTATGAATTTGGCCTGTGGTGATAATGTTCAAATGAATACATCTTCGTATTCTTCGGGCAGCAGCAATCAACCAACAACATTGCAAACAGCAGCAGCTTTGGCGGTTGGTGTGGCTTTCCCAGCAGATGAAAAAAATTCTGAAAATCCATATGAATCGTACAGTGTATGGCAAGAAGTTCAAAGTGCATCCGATGTTTATGATTATGCAACAGCCAGACAGGTTGTTCAAGCAGGTCTGACAAATTCAGCAACAACACAAAATGCTTTCTTGAACAGTTCCCAGATGGATAGTATGCAAACATCTTATAAATTAGGAACCAAGGTATTTATTTTGCGTGACAGTGCCAGATGTTATATTGTCCAGGTTGGACAATTAGATACTAAACAAAAATCATTGCTTGCCCAATCTTATGCAAATTGCGTAAGTCAGTAAATTAAAACCGCCATCCGGCGGTTTTTTACAAATAATAATCTGCTTTTGATTTTGCAATACTTGTGTACAACTCTACATATTCATTAATGTATGAAAATTCAAACATATTTCTATAATCAAATTTAAACATCATTTGAAAAACTGCTTGTTCAACAGAAACTAATCCATGTTTTTGCATTATTATAATCATAGAATTAAAATATTCATAGAATGTCTCTACCCATTTTTTTGGAATCATAAATGATCCGCCTGGAACATCATAGTCGGCATTAATCATTGCTATATCAACCATGCTTTGTTTTGAAAGAGTTTTTGATGTTGCAGGTTTAATTGGTTTTGAAATTTTTTTATAAATATTATAAACAAATCTTGGAATAAAATGTGGTGGTGATTTTCCTAATGTTGGGGCTATACAAAAACGACATCTTTTAGGACGTGCAGATATATAACCAGGCCATTTTTTCCAACAACGTGCAAAGTTTGGATTAAATGAACCTGCATCAATCCACATGAAATAATTCGATTTAAACTTATTATTTTCAGCAGCCCATCTGATTATTTCAGGTTTTGATAAAATTATACTAAGATAATCCAACCATTCATTTGGTTTTTTATGTCTTAATAAAAAACCAACATTGTTCTTCATACCTTCTAATAAACCTAGATTAACTTCACGTTTCTTGTATATAGGAAGCTGAGAAAAATTCATAACCCGCATAATTATTTTTTTATCCAATCCTTTGGATTTTAAAAATATCGCAGTTTCTTTGTCACACCACAAAGCAACCCTCTCAAACGTATTTATTAATTTTTCTAAGGATTTTAGATAAAAGTCTTCAAATTTTCTATCTCGTCTTTTTATAGCGCTTAAATTTTTTTGATCAGGCATTTTGAATAACATTGTACAAAAAGTTATATCATCCCTTTTTTTGTTGTATTTGATTTCCATTAGATTTCTCTTTGTTGAAAAAAACTCCTAATAAAAATTAGGAGTCGGGAAGTTCAACAGTCATACAACTTTGACCATGCGGTTTTCAGACCAAAGGTCTTTTTTTATAGCCACATCTTCCCGACATAATGTCGGGACACAGATCAGTAAAACACTTAAAGTGTCAGTTGCAAGGGTGTTGAAGCCCAACTACTAACTTTTGTCCTTGTTTCTACTACGAAACATATCAATTGTATTTTATAATGTTAATAAAAGCAACAGTTATGTATATCAGATTACTTGAAGATAAGGTGTTTTTCTGATATAATTCCCAGTGATGAAAATCTCCAGAAGAGCAATTTTGAAAATTACAGGATTTGGTGTTTTGGCAATTGGGCTTTTGCCCAAAATGGCTTTTGCTGCACGTGGTAAAATTAAATCGTTACGGGCAGGGGTGCAACCTGGAAATAAAACCAGATTGGTAATTGAAACATCTGCTAGACCATCTTATAGTCTGTCTTATCCTGAAAACAAATTGGTGGTCAGTATTTCTAATACTGTTGCAGATAATAAAATAAAGCCACAGATTGCATCAGGTACATTGATAAAATCAATAGCACAAAGTCAAATTGGTGACAAAGTTCAAATTGTCGCAAATTTACAAAAATCAATTTCACAAATTCCAAAAAAACAAATTATGATTCTGGAACCAAATGGTGATAATGATTACAGGATGGTATTTGATTTTGTTGCGGGAACAAATGCTGTTGCCCAAACATCGGCCGTTGCAACAACACAGAAAAAAGCTGCAAAAAAATATGTAATCGTTATTGATGCAGGACATGGTGGAAAAGACCCAGGTTGTATCGGCAGAAATGGAACAAAAGAAAAGAAAGTTGTTTTATCAGTCGCTAAAAAATTAAAATCCAAATTAGATTCAGCCGGGTTCAAAGCATATTTGACACGTAGTACCGATGTATTTTTGAATTTGGATACACGTGCGGGTTTGGCAGAAAAATATCATGCGGATTTATTTATATCTTTGCACGCAAATGCAAACCCCAGCAGAAAAATGAAAGGTTTTTCAATTTATACGCTTTCAAAAAAAGCATCTGACCAAGAAGCTGCAAAATTGGCCGAGGCTGAAAATGCATCCGATAAAATTGACGTAGACGGTTTTGAAGATTTTTCCAAAGATATTCGCAGTGCATTATCTGCTTTACAACAACAGGCCGTTGCTGAAATGTCGGTTGAATATGCCAATGATTGTGCTAGAAAACTGGTAAATGCAGGTGTTATGAAACAACCAGGTCCATATGTCAGACATGCACCATTTGCTGTTTTACGCTCTACAATCCCTGGGGCATTGATAGAAATCGGACACCTTTCTAATGCTGAAGAAGAAAGATTATTAAACTCTGATTCGCACCAAGATAAGTTGGCAAACACAATATTAAAAGCTATTAAAGAATATAACTTCGAAGTATAAAACAGTTTCTGTTATTGTTTGACAATTGCTTGGGCAAAATATACAATCCGCATCGCGCATATATATTAAAGCCAAGTTGGACGGGTGGCAGAGTGGTTGAATGTACCTGACTCGCGTACGAGTTAGGTTTCACAAACGAAAGTGCTGTGAAATAAAGATTTTGCAAAGCAAAATCGTACGAGTGGTGAGCAGGCACATCAGTGCCGATAAGCGAACAAATCAGGCATACTGATATTTTATACGGAGACGTGGCAGAGTGGTTGAATGTACCTGACTCGAAATCAGGCATACTCGCAAGGGTATCAAGGGTTCAAATCCCTTCGTCTCCGCCAGAATCTAATTTTTCCTATTATATTTTTACAAAATTATGCTAAGAATTAAACATGACCCGGATAAATTTAATTCCTGTTACTGAATTGTCAGATCAACACCTGATGGCTGAATATCGGGAACTGCCGCGTATAGTCAATGGTGTTTTAGATGGCAAATTCCGTACAGATTCCAAAATCCCTGCGCATTATGTGCTGGGGGCGGGACATGTTAAGTTTTTTACAAATAAACTGATATTCCTGCAAAGTCGCTATCAGAAAATTCATAAAGAATTATTGTACAGAAAATTCCAATTAAACCCTGTTTTCAGTCCATCAGACATGTTAAAAAGAATACAGCTTGCCAGATTGACTGATAAAAAACATTCATTTTCAAACAATGAAATTGAATTATCCAGACAAAGAATTATAGAAAAAATTCAAAAAAAGCCAAATTGGTATAAATGGTCAGGTCGCAAAAAACCAGACTATTTTTAATATAGAATTTATAGGTTATATTTTTTCTTGACTTATATAGTAATAATAATATATAGTACATATACAATATAGAAAGGATGAAATAAAATGATTAAATTTTATACAAATTTATTCAAAACACTTTCGCATCCATTGCGATTCAAAATAGTTGTTGGTTTATTGCAAAAACAAGAATGCAATGTTCAAACAATGTGTGAAAAGCTAGACGTGTCACAACCAATGGTTTCACAACACTTGGCTGTGCTGCGCAATGCAAAGATTGTTGAAACAAATCGTAATGGCAATCAAATTTGCTATTACATCAAAGACCCAAAAATTAAAAAATTGATAAAACTGCTGGAGGATTAAAATAGCTGAAAGCTATATTACATTTACTGAAATGGCTTTTATATAACTGGGTTAATTTCCAAAATGCCTTGGAATAAAAAATAAACATTTTTAATGGAGAACTAACATGAAGAAAATTAGTATTTTTACTATGCTGCTTTTTGCGCCCTTGCAAATTGCACACGCGTCCGAGGTTTCTTTTGATGATGCTTGGAATACAATCTATAAAAACTCTCATATAGTAAAGTCAGCCGAGTTTGAAAAGAATGCTGCGCACATGGCACGCACTCGCAGTGCTTTGAATTGGCTGCCAAAAGTATATGTTGCTGGCTCTGCTTTTCAAACAAATGATCCAGCAATGGTTTTTATGGGTAATCTGAAACAGGAACAAATATCCGTTACCGATTTTAACCCAGCAGTTTTAAACAACCCAACCAAAGCCGATTTTTATACAGGTTCTGTTGGTGTGGAATTACCATTGTTCGAAGGTGGTCAAAAATACCGTGAATATACTGCAAACGGACATTTTTTGAAATCAGCACGGTTTAATGAACAACAAACAAAAAATATGTTGTACGCCCAGGTTTTACAACAGTACGGTTCGCTGATTATATTGGTTCAAGAAAAAGAGCAGTTACAAGAAGTTCAAAGAATCATCGACAATGTTTCAAAAAACTATCAGTTAAACCGTGCACAAAACCCAATGGGTAAATCTGGTGCGATGGGTTTGAAATCTTTATCCAATCGTTTGGACATTATGCTGATGGAAAATTCAGAACGTGAAAAATCAATTCGTGAATTGATGGCGATGCAGGGAATAAAAGACACAGATTGGCAACCAACAAACATTTCTATTTCTGACCTGTTATCGGAAAAAGTAAAACTGGATTTGACAGCAGAATCTTTTGGTTTGAAATCAGGTGATGAACAAGCCCAGGGAATGCGTCAAAACGCACTGGGGGCAGGCGCTGCACATTTGCCATACATTTCGGCATTTGCACAAAATGATATATTTAATGGTGATCGCGGCACTGGTAACAGCTATACAGTTGGACTTTCTTTCAAGTGGAGTCTGTACGATCCATCAACCATGGGTATCGAACGCGAGGCCAGATTACGCGCAAGTGCACAACAAGAAAAAATTGCAGTTATGCGTGAAAATGAAAATGCAGCACGCAACAGTCTGGTATCTTCGTTACAGGCAAGCAAAAAGTCTGTGGATTTAATGAAAGAAAGTTATGAATTATTGGTCAGCCAAACAACCCAGACAAACAAAATGTTCAAAAATGGCGTAATCAATGTATTGCAGTGGCTGGAAGTATTGTCACGCAGAACAGATGTAATTCAAAACTTACGTGATTCAGAACTGAATTTGTTACAACAAAACGTATATTCAATAACCCAATCAAAGTTCGAGATATAAAATGAAAAACGATAAAAATGTAAAAACTTATAAACGTGGTATAGCAGGTTTCTTGGCTGAAAAATTTATGCATTCACATTTGATACCTGTGTTCATAATTGCGGCATTGCTGACAGGTATTATGGCAATATTTTTAACCCCAAAAGAAGAAGAACCACAAATATCGGTTCCAATGATTGACATCTATACCCAGGCAGATGGTTTGTCCGCCAAAGATGTTGAAAATAAAATAACCAAAGTTATCGAAAAATCCGTATGGGGTGAAACTGGGGT
>JAFGMU010000032.1 GCA_016927395.1 Alphaproteobacteria bacterium | reverse complement strand
TACAGAATAAATATTTACATTATCAATATTATTTTCCCTTAATAATGCTGATATTCGTAATATATAATTATTGGCATTTTTTTCTGACTCGGTTTTATTTCCACCTAAGATAAAAAGGGCTGGTTTTGTAATAGGTACAGAATTTACAACCTTTATACCATATATATTATCTAATGTTTTAGGAACGCGTTTTATGAATTTTATTTCGCTTGATATATATTTTTTCATAATTGTTTTTCCATCAATATTGCATCAATGCCGTCATAATATTTTGGGCGAATACCGATTTTTTTATAACCATGGTTTTCATATAATTTTCGGGCAGGGATGTTATTTTCTGCAACTTCCAAAAATATTTTTTTACCACCTGATTTTTTAATTTCGTTTTCAGCTATTACCAACATGGCGACCGCGATGCCAGTTTTACGGTTATCTGGGTGTACGCCAATTGTTATAATTTCGGCTTCGTCTGCAACAACTCGCCAAACCATAAATCCATTTTCGCTGCCAATTATTTCGCAACCTGATTGCTTTAATTCTGCAAAATCTTTTTCTGTCCACGGTTTTTGTGGAAAGCAAAGTTTATGAAGTTCAGATAATTTTTTTAACATTTACAATTCAGCTCCGCATAACTGGGACGAATATACATTGGTATAACAGGCTCATTAGTATTGGTGGACAATTTTTTAATTAAAATCTGCACTGAATCTTTTAAATCATATGGTATATGACCAACAGTCTTTGGATATTCCATTTGTTTTGTTTCAATTTCGTCAATGGTCATTGTGCATGGTTCGATATCATGCGCAGCAACAAAAAAATCACCACGTTTAGAATCAATTGCAATAAAAGCATCCGATGATTTTTCGAGATAAATTTCAAAAGCATTTATTGGAACAACGGGTATATTTAATCCAATTGATAAACCCTTGGCGTATGCAATACCCAGTCGAATACCAGTAAAACTGCCGGGGCCAACAACAATTCCAATTGCAGATAAATCAGAAAATTTAATATTTAATTCTGTCAGAAAACTTTCAACAGCAACAGGTAAATCCAGAGATTGTTTTTCGCTGTCGATAATTTTTAAATTATCATTCAGCAATAATTTAATTCCAGATGAAGTTGTATCAATAATCAAATTATTATCTGACATTTTACGCCCTTAACCCAAAACCTATTTTCTTGGACAGACCAGCAGATTTGCGCAACGACAATAAGTTATCTATTTTTGCAATATTAAATTCTGTTTTAACATCATCACCATCGTTTTCCAATAATGTGCGACGTAACATAGCGGTCAGTTCACGTTGCAATTCACGCACACCCTGTTCAGAGGTATAGTTACGAATTATATAAAGCAAAGCATCGTCGGATATTTCAATGTTTTCAAAATTCCAACCAGTGCTTTTTGCAGCGCGTTCAATTAAATGTTCGCGTGCTATTTTAATTTTTTCCTGTTCGCTGTATCCTGGAATTTCGATAATTTCCATACGGTCTTTTAATGCACTGGACATATTCAAACTGTTTGCAGTTGCAATGAATACAACGTTTGATAAATCAAAATCAACTTCCAGATAATGATCACGGAAATTTTTATTTTGTTCCGGATCTAATATTTCCAACAAAGCAGACTCTGGGTCGCCACGATGGTCACGACCAATCTTATCAATTTCGTCTAAAACGATTACAGGGTTATTTGTTTTGCAACGTTTCAGAGCATCCATTATTCGGCCAGGCTGTGAACCAATATATGTTTTACGATGTCCGCGAAAATGTGCTTCGTCCGATACACCACCCAGCGAAATTCTGTGATATTTGCGTCCCAATGCGGTTGCGATTGATTTTCCCAATGATGTTTTACCAACACCTGGTGCACCAACAAAACATAAAATACTTCCAGAACTGTTTCCAGTTTTTCGCATAACAGCGATGTGTTCCAAAATTCTTTCTTTAACAGGTTGCATTCCTGAATGTTCAGAATCTAAAACGTGTTTAGCATTCTTCAGGTCAATTTTTGTTTTTTCTGGTTCTGACCATGGCATGGACAACAATTCGTCCAAATAAGTTTTTAACAATCCGCCTTCGTTTGACATAGGTGACAAACTGCGCATACGACGCCATTCGGACAAAGCCTTTTCTTTTGCATCGGAATTCATATCTGATTTTTCAATACGATCACGCAGACTTTCTGAATCCATTTCTTCAGAATCTTCACCCATTTCCTTTTGAATCGCACGCATTTTTTCCTGTAAAATAGCGTCCCTACGTCCGCCTTCGAGTTGTTGTTGAATACGACGATTTATTGAATCTTCAATTTTTGCTGTTTCTAAAATTAAATTTATCTGTTCCAATAAAATCATTAACTTGTCGCGCCAGCTGCCAGCAGATAAAATCTTAACAGCAGTTTCTGTATCCAAATTTGCCATCTGAATTACAGAATCAACAAAAGCTGGTAATGGATAATTTTGCATTATAGCACGCAATTTTTCCATTTTGAATTTACGAACAATAGACAAATCCTGCATATTTTCAGCAATCTTGTCACGCAGGGCAAATGTTTGGTCAAATTCAGAATCGTCAGACAATGGAATTTTTTCAAAACTTCCTGAAAATAATCCTTTTTCTACGGAAATGTCTGAAATGTTTACAGCATCTGTTGTTTTTATAATTGAATGAACCGCACCATCTGGCATACGTAAAACCTGGACAATATCACCAACAGTTCCAATACCGAATATATCACCAGGATTAGTTGGGTAATTCCATGTATGTTGGGCAGTTAAAATTATTTTCTGATTTTTAGTCATAGCAGATTCAATACACGCAATTGACATTGGATTATCAATGTAAATTGGCACCGTTAAACCCGGATGAACAACTAAATCACGAAGAGGCAGGATAAATTCTTTCATAGCGATAATAATATAAATCTTTTTTAGTATTTTTCAAGGCAATAAAAAACCCGCATCTAAAATGATTACCATAATAGGATTTCATTCATGCGGGATATTTATTAACGACGACGCATACCGTTGTGGTTATTGTATTGTGCATTATTGCTGGACTTTTTAGACAAATAGCGTGCAGAAATCAAAACCAACCATTCAATTGATATTAATCCCAATATTGCCAATTTTTCTGGACCTTTTACCCAACCTAGAATATAAACAATTTGTGCAGCAAACGAAACGTACAAAAGACCGAATACGCCATTAAAGAACAATTTTTTTATTTTATTAAACATTTTTCACCCTCGATTTTTTATAATAAACATTAAAAAGTGCCCGTCTTCTGGTGCCAGGTGACGGGCGACCCCGCAAAAGCTTTACGACACACCAACAATCGTCGGCATTGTGTCAAGCGCCCTTAGGCAGCTAATGCAACGCGAACGTTATCGTTCGCAGCGATTGTATCGCCATTCAGTTTTTATCGGTTTTTTACGACAACCATGTCGGATTCACTCGGTTTGCTTTTACTGCGTCTGTCGAATCTATGTCAGCCCCGTAAATTTTATTGGTGGAGCTGTGGGGTACCGCCCCCCAGTCCAAAACGGTTATTCTGCAACGAATTCAGAATCATCTTCGCTTGCGCGACAGTTTTATTATAGTTGCTTTTCCTAATTTTGCAAGTATAATTACGTTCATGAAATTCTTAGATCGCGCAAAAATTTTTATAAAAGCAGGTAATGGTGGAAATGGCAGTGCCAGTTTTCGTCGTGAAAAATATATTGAATTTGGTGGACCAAATGGTGGTGATGGTGGACGTGGCGGGGATATTATTTTCCGCGCAGTACCAAATGTTAACACATTGATTGATTATCGCTTTCAGACAAATTTCAAGGCTGAACGTGGCGAAAACGGTGGTGGTAAAATGTGCACAGGTGCGTCCGGTGAAAATTTGATATTACAAGTTCCAACAGGTACAGTAATACTGTCAGAAAATGAAGAATTTGAATATGCCGACCTGAACCAGGACGGTTTGGAATATCGTGCTGCACGCGGTGGAAACGGCGGTTGGGGTAATTTACATTTCAAAAGTCCAACAAATCGTACACCTCGCCAGGCTAATGATGGGCTGCCAGGTGAAGAACGTACTGTTATTTTGCGTCTGAAACTGATTGCAGATATCGGATTGGTTGGGTTTCCAAATGCTGGAAAATCAACTTTGTTGTCCGCAGTGACTTCTGCGCGTCCAAAAATTGCAAATTATCCATTTACAACATTAAATCCACAATTGGGCGTTATGTACGCACATAATCGTGAATTTGTTATGGTTGATTTACCAGGATTAATCGAAGGTGCACACACTGGTGTCGGACTGGGTGACAGATTTTTGGGACATGCTGAACGTACAAAAATGATTTTGCACTTGATTGATGGAACTGAAAACGATTGGTCAGGACGTTACAAAACAATTCGTCATGAAATGGATTCATACGGTGGTGGTCTGTTGGAAAAACCTGAAATGGTTATAATTAATAAAATAGATGCGGTTGAACCAGATGAATTAAAAAATCGTATGGCGGAATTTAAAAAATCTTTTGGCAGAAAAAAGAAACCTGAAATTATGGCAATCAGTGCCGCTGGTCAGATAGGAATAAGGGAGCTTATCGCAGCAATAGAAAAAAGGTTTTTGGAGATATAATTATGCAATATAAAAATCCCTTGTCAGAATTTTCATATGAACAAATAGTCGTAAAATATAATCTGGATTTAGAAAAAAATAAAAACACTCGTGCATATTCAGACGGTAATGTTGAACATCTTTTGAAAGATTTTAACCCAGATCAGGTCGATTTTATAGGTGGACTTTGGCGTGTTCAAAAAGATTTTCCATATGAAATAAAAACAATACATGATAAAAAATTTATAATTGGTGAAAAAATTGATCGTAAAAATTTACCAACGCAAGAATTACCAATATATAACTATTTTACTGCATCAACATTTCACGCAAATTGTTATGGTCTTATTCTTGATGGGTTTGATTATATTATTGTAAAAAGTGGTAAAGGTTTGGCTTATGGTAAGGATATTTCAATGGCCAGATCAAAACTATCCGGTAAAGGTATGGAAAAGATGATAAGAAATCCATTAACAAAATGGATTGTGGTATGGATGTTTTCCAGAATGAAATAAATAACAAACGACCCATTTGGGTCGTTTTATTTTTGATTTCGTAATTTTAATGTGATACAATTCAAACCGTGAAATAAAAAGGAGAAAAAATGGCATTACCAACACTAAAAGGTTCGCAAACAGAAAAGAATTTATTGATTGCTTTTGCTGGTGAATCCCAGGCACGTAATCGTTACAGCTTTTTTGCATCTGCTGCAAAAAAAGAGGGATATTTTGCAATTGAAAAAATATTTCTTGAAACCGCTGAACAGGAACGTGAACATGCAAGCCGCTTGTTCAAATATCTCGACGGTGGTGATTTGGAAATAACAGCTGCGTTTCCTGCTGGAAAAGTTGGTACAACATTGGAAAATTTGCAGGCAGCAGCATTCGGCGAAAATTATGAAAATACAGAAATGTACCCAAAGTTTGCACAAATTGCAGCCCAAGAAGGTTTTACAGCAATTGCAGATGTTTTAAAACATATCGGATATGCCGAACGTTATCATGAATCACGTTATCGTGCTTTGATAGATGCAATTGAAAAAGGCACATTGTTTAAACAAGATAAAATTGTTATGTGGCGTTGCACAAATTGTGGAAATTGGGAAATCGGAACCGAAGCACCAAAAATCTGCCCAGCATGTTTACATCCCCAGGGATACTTTATCAGCGAAGGAACAATTTCCAGATGTGATACCAACGAAGGTTTTTGTGAATATTCAAACAAAGACTAATTCGAAAAAAATAAAACCCGCGTTTTGCGGGTTTTATAATTTATTAAATATCGCCTTGCTTTAGTTCACCACCGGCATAGAATTTATATTTCTTTGGGATAAAGTGCAGCAATGCATATCTTTCGTCGTCGCCACCTGAATATCCATAAACTTTATAATCATCACGCCAGTATTTAAGTTTTTCATTTTTATCGTCTATAAATTCCATAACCCCAAACAATCTGATTGCAAATCGGGTTTCAGGATTAAAGTAATACAAACAACAATTTGGGTTCTTTGAAAGCTGTGCGAATTTTGGTGACTGGTTATTTGTCATAAAATGCAAATCCAATTCATCTGTTATATCCATATTCATAGCATTCATTACATGTCGCGTTTCAGGATAAATATCCAATCCAAAAGTACATAATTGCAGAGAATCACAGGACTTTATTACATCTATTAAAGATTGTTTAATTTCGTTTGTCATTTTTAACCTCCAGTTTATCCAAGGCTTTATCTAGCTTGTTTAGAGAGCTGTTTGCACAGCCACGTCCGCGCCAAGAGAATATCTCTTCACCAGTTTTTTGGTCTGCAATTGATACATTGAAATTCCACCACCAAAAGCCATTGAATGTACACCAAATCGGAAAGAACCATTCACGGCGTTCCGAGACTTTTACGACATACCTTGCATTCATAGTGTTTGTCGCGTTAACATCAATATAGTCATCGTCATTAAAACTTTCAAGACCACCACCATTTGATTTTCCAACCAGCACTTTGTAACCACGCTCTTCCATCTTTTCTTTGATACTGCGCTTCATTGTAAATCCACCACGATCTGCAAAAATAGTCTGGTTTTTATCCAACGTTCCAGGTTTTATATACATGCTGTTACATCCGGTCAAAATTATGGAAATTAACACGGGCAGGGTAAGATTATATTTCATTAAATATCCTCTCTCTGTGGTTTGTTTCCTATTGTTGGCAAATTTTCCTAAATATATCAAGTAAATAAGTAAAACTAATTAACAAAATAGCATTTGAATAAATAGGAAAATATTGCTATAATTACACTCATAAAAGGGCTGAATAAAATAAGGTCTGTCTATATGATTCAAGATTATCAAATTGCCGAAATTTCTGAAGTAATAAAAAGATTTGGCACAAGTTATGGCGAAAACTTTTCAAAATTTGCCGAACAATTCTATAACTATAAACTTTCTTATGAATTGGTTAATTACCACTTGTTATCAATTATGGAAAGTGTCAGAAATGCTGCAGATAATTTACCAATAAGTTTGAAAAATTATATTGGCTTAGATAGATATAGGAATTTACAAAACACAGAAAATTTTATAAACACAATTGAATCTAATATCAAATATATGGCATTTAATACGATTAAACTTTCTGATAAAAATGTTCCTGAAAAAAATTCTAGATTAATCGAAGGAATAAAAAAAGAAGATTTTCTTGGAATTCCAAATGGCTGGAATGTTTATATTCAAAATGAAATGAATGAATTAAATAATAAATTAAAAGTTAATCCTAACTCTAATATTATTGTTTGGGATTTGCTGTTTGCAAAATTGTTGCATTTTGATTCTGACAAATTCAAAAAAATAGACAGGGATATTTTTATGAAGATAGACTCGGCAATGCATGAAAGAAGCATTAATGAATATTTTCAAGAAAGTGATATGCTGTCAGATTGCAGGGGTAAATGTCACAGTGTATTAAATAATTCGCCAGTTACTGCTATGCGTAAAATGCATAGAATGGAATATTCAATGGTTCTACCTGGATGTAAAAAACGACTGATATATATTTCAAAAAGATTTAATACAAACGATACAACTAATTCATTAATTAAAAATATTCCAAATGCGGGTCAAATTGCAAAGGGTGAAAAACTAAAACAGGAAAAAGCCCCAAATATGATAGAATCTATTTCTGGTATAATAAATATATTAAAGAACATGAAAATGCCAACTTATGATGATGTGTCCAGACACGAAACCATCAGGGATTTTAATATGGCATTGGAATGTTTGAAAGAAAAAGAATCATTGGAAAGATTTGGTTTGTTTTTTCAAAATCAACCACACTTGGCATTCATGTCTATTTTCTTGATTAAAAAACTTCACGAAATGGATAATATGGTATTTCAAAAAATATCCGAAAAATTCAGATAAAAACACCCGCATCAGCGGGTTTTTATTTTGGTGCACCCGACAAGAGTCGAACTTGTAATCTCGGCCTTCGGAGGGCCGCGCTTTATCCAGTTAAGCCACGGGTGCATGTAATAATTATATTTTATTTTGCCAGCATTGCCAACATAAAATCGTCCAAGTCGCCATCCAACACCGCATCGGAATCAGTCTTTTCAACACCTGTACGAACATCTTTTACCAATTGATATGGATACAGTACATAATTTCTAATTTGGCTGCCCCATTCAATTTTTTTCTGTGCTGCTTTTGCAGCGTCTTCTTCGGCTGCACGTTTTTGCATTTCCAATTCATACAATTTACTGCGAAGCATCTTCATAGCCATTGCTTTGTTTTGAATTTGACTACGTTCATTTTGACAAGTAACAACTGTGTTTGTCGGCAGATGAGTTATTCTGACAGCACTGTCTGTTTTATTAACATGCTGGCCACCAGCACCCTGGGCACGATAAGTGTCAATTCGCAGATCTTTATCATTAATTTCAATTTCAATTGAATCATCTATGTCAGGCCAAATATCCACAGAAGCAAAACTGGTTTGACGCTTGCCATTTGCATTAAAAGGTGAAATACGAACCAATCTATGAACTCCAACTTCGTTTTTCAACCAACCGTATGCTCGTTCACCTTCAATACGATAAGTTACATTCTTGATTCCTGCAGTATCACCTTCGTGTTCTTCGATAACTTCGACATTAAATCCGTGACGTTCCGCCCATCTTTGGTACATACGCGACATCATTTGGGCCCAATCTTGGGCTTCGGTTCCACCAGCACCAGCTTGGATAAATAAAAATGCACTATCTTTGTCGGCAGGTTCATTGAACAAAGTTATAAATTTTTCTTGATGTGATTTTTCCCCCAGATGTTCAATAGCCTTTAAAACATCTTTATCTTCGGGGGCAATTTCATATAATTCTTTCAGGTTTTTATAATCTGATTCCAAAGCCAACAAGTCATTCAAGTTTCTTTCTAGACCAGATTTCTTTTGCATTAAACCACGCGCAGCATCCGGATTATTCCATAAATCCGGTACGTCTATTTTTTTATTCAGTTCATCGATTTCAGATTGCAGTTTTATCGGGTCAAAGAAACCCCCT
>JAFGMU010000031.1 GCA_016927395.1 Alphaproteobacteria bacterium | reverse complement strand
CAGATGGCAGAGTGGTTGAATGCGACGGTCTTGAAAACCGTTGAGGTCGCAAGGCCTTCGGGGGTTCGAATCCCTCTCTGTCCGCCATGGTTAAGTCATTGTTTTTACTATATTTTTTAATAAAAACGGTTATCTCAAAAATTGATTTTTTTGGGATATTTTTTTTGATTTTTTACCGATTTTTAGACCCCTAAATTTCGCAGAAATCTGCGTTTTGTGGGGGTAAAAAATAGCATGGCGAGTTATGAGTAAAAATGAAAAACAGTGCGTCAAAATTTAAAATTATCGATTTGTGGGGGTAATTCTATCGGAGGTTCGAATCCCTAGCGGACCGCCAGTATCAACCCAACATTGCGTTGGGTTTTCTTTTTCCCCCGTGTACCCCGGACTTCTGGGGCTTTCTTTTTTAAATTTACTATCATATAGATTGTATTCTCCTTTTATATGGCTATTTCCGGCATGTTCTATACAATGCCTAATTTCGTGGTGGTAACTCGTCCTTTTGGGTGGCTATTTCAAACAATTCTTTCACTGTATATTTGATTTTTCCCGACATAACATCGTTTATTTTTCTTGGATTCATGTATGCCAGATTCAGATAACGATAGACTGTAGTAGTGCCGACTTTCTCATCCTGAAGTAAATCATCAACAGAACCATGTTTTTCATAATGTTGTTTGTATTTCAATGCGGTGGCAAAGGCATTAACTATCAGATGATTGTTTTCAACCTTGGTCATCAGGCCACGGTGATTAGTGTTGTATTTAATCAGCTGTTGACCCTTGGTAAAAACTATATCTCTCTTGATAATAATGGTGTCGTCGGTTTTTATAAAATTAATTTGTTCTGAATTCTGATTTATAAATTCTGGTGTTATAAATTGCGTCAGCGTTTTTACGTCGGGCTTTATAAAAAATGTTATGTTGTTGTCTGCAACGATCGCACGGTCTATTAATGCACGTATCAAAGCGCGTTGATTAATATAATCAAATGATTCAAAGTTTATTTGTTTTAATATGTGTGAAACATCTTCTGGTAATGAACTTAAATTAGCATTCAAAAATTCAACAATTATGTTTTTTGCTATTGGGTCAATATCAGTATTTTGGATATAGTTTTTCTTTACAGCATAATAATAAATTGGCCGTAAATGGGTTTTCTTGGTAACACTGTTTATAAATTTCTTTCCATAATTGGTATACACTTTACCAGACAATAAATTAGGCGAGGAATTACTCCGCCCAAATTTACCGCTGGCATTTTCATCTAAACGTTGTTGAACCTTATTGAATAATTCTTGGGTGATAATTGCCTGATGTTCACCCCGCGCAATTGTTTTATCCCGTTTATGTTCAATGTATCCCAGGTATAGTTTTTCAGTCAGCATACGTTTTAACAAAGTTGTGGGTATTGGTTTACCACCGCGTTCAATTCCGTCAGCTGTTTTCCATTTCTTACTAACAATCCCAATTGATGTTAAATATTTAACAGTTTCAGTCATTGAATTTAATCTTAAATAAGACTCAAATATTTCACGAACTTGGGCGACCTCTGTTTCATTAATGATTAACTTTTTATCAACAATGTCATAGCCAAGATACGGTATT
The DNA here is from genome assembly GCA_016927395.1 of Alphaproteobacteria bacterium. Taxonomy (GTDB): domain Bacteria; phylum Pseudomonadota; class Alphaproteobacteria; order Rs-D84; family Rs-D84; genus JAFGMC01. The sequence goes on along the minus strand of JAFGMU010000031.1, from coordinate 17,327 downwards.
CCACCCATCCATATTCCCTTGGCTTTGCTGGCGCGAATTTTATCACGCACGCGTTCGCTGGAAACTTCGCGTTCAAACTGTGCAAACGAGAGCAACATATTTAACGTTAATTTACCCATGGAGTTGGATGTATCAAACGATTGAGTAATTGATACAAAGTTGCAATTGTATTTATCAAATGTTTTCATCATCGTGTGGAAATCAAGAATAGAACGCGACAGTCGGTCAACCTTATATACAACGACGACCTGAACCAATCCGTTGGACATATCAATCAGCATTTGTTGCAATCCGGGACGTTCCATAGTTCCACCAGAAATACCACCATCTGAATATGTTTTATAATATTCCCAACCTTGAAAAGCCTGGGATAAAATGTAATTTTTACCGGCTTGTTCTTGATTATCCAGGGAATTAAATTCCTGTTCCAGACCATGTTCGGTGGATTTGCGCACATAAACCGCACAGTTAATTTTCGCCATATTTGACCCTTTGTCTTGCTTGCATTTACGCTCTGTTAGGGTCAGAAGTCAAGTCATATAAACAGATTGATTTTAGTCGGTTTGTTAAGTAATATTAGGACAAAGAAATATAAAATTTAAAAAGGTTAAAAATAGTGTTTAAAGCAAATTTTGATTTATATAAACCTTGGGAAGATGCAGAAAAAATTGGCAGACCACCTTATATCGCGGTTTTCAAAAAAGCAGGAAAAGTATTACTTTATGTAGCTGAGAAGCATGGCGAAAATAAATCGTTTGATATGACAGATTTTTGTTTTTCTGATAAATCACCTGCGATACCAAAAATAGCTGTAGTTGAATTTGAAAATTCTGGTCGTAAAATTACACCAAATATGATTCAAAATAATAATTTAGTATATGCAGCAGCTGTTGCTACTAAACAAGGTATCCCTGTTGTTTTTTCGGATTTGTCAGATGAAGAAATGTTGAAGGTATTAAAGAGTTGTAATCCAGAACGTGAATTCGCAAATGATGATTTAACAAAGATACTAACTGCTGGCGGACCAAGTGTAAGAAAAGGTGAATTAAATTTATTATCTCATAAATTGAATATGTATGGTCGTGATCCATTTATGATAAAAAATATAACTGATGCATTAAATAAATATGATGTTGTTTTAGCAGTTTTTGGTGAGGGTCATTATCTTAGTCATAGGTTAATTTTAGAAGATATGCTGGGAACGCCAGAATATATAAAAACAGTCCCTAATGTTCGCGGAGATTTTGATAATATTAACATTATTCCAATAAAGTTAAGTGAAGTTATATAGTAAAAAAGTACAGTTTTCTATAAAGTGTTGTTTATTATTTGTCAGAAGTTAAATGCTTAATTCGCTTATTATCAAGGCCAAAAAAGTCTGGGCCGGAGACTTTCTTACCGCAAATTTCTTTTGCAATTGCAGACAGGGTTTTATAGGTTTTATCTTTATAAATAAATTCATTATTGTTTCCGATCAGAACTTTGAATTCCAGACCACGAAAGGTTTTGGTAATTAAAACCCCAGGGTTCAGTTTGTATTTATTCTTAAAAATGTTTTGGGAAGACAATTCTGGATTGTTCATATATTTGCGGATTTTGGTCATGTGTTTTTGTTCTATCTTCAGACCATGATTTTCACACTGAATGTAATACCACAAAGCACGCGTTTGACGTTTATATGGATATAGCACAAACAGTTTCCATAAATCTGCTTTTTTCTCATAACTCAGACTGTTCAGCTCTTCCAAACTCTGTGGTAGGTTTACCTTTTTACACTTCATATAATACCCTTTGGTTACACCACCATTACCGCTTACAAAGAGGTATAAGTCAAGTCCTTTACTTTTAAAAATTATGTTGTTAGAATCTGTAAAAGGGTTTGCATAAATGCCGGATAAAATATTTATCGAGTATGGGTTGGATTTTAGTAATAATAAATATGGTATTGGTCGGTCATCAGAAATAGAATATTCAGATGGCACTGAAATGCGCACGCATGAGAGAATTCATATCAAAAAAATAAAAGCAAAATATTTCCGTCTTTGGGTTGGTAAATTTATGCTGGTAATAGATTCTGATAAACCTCATTTTTGTTTTAAGAAAAAGAAAAGATATAATTTTAAAATTGTTTATGGAATCAGTGGATATTAAAAGGAAAATAATAATGGCAAAAGAAATTGTTTATATATTAACAAATCCAAGTTTGAATGGTTGGATAAAAATTGGTTTTACAGCAAAAGACGATATAACAGACAGATTGAATGCTTTGAATAATTCAGAAGCAATACCATTAGATTTTAGAGTTTATGCAGTATTATATTGTGATAATGCACATAAAACCGAAGGTTTAATACATGATTTGTTTGATAATATAAATCCGGAATTGCATGCAATTGAACAGCGTGCAAATGGTAAAATGCGAAAAAAAGAATTTTTTCAAATATCACCTGAAAAAGCATATGAAGTTATGGACACCATTGTTAAATTTGCTCCTGAAAAATATGAACTAGTCATAGAAAAAGCTACAAAAGAACAACAAGAAATAGAAAATATTGTTGAAGAAGTTTCACAAAAAGAAAAAAGAACCAGAACAACATTTAAAATGCTTGGTATACCAATTGGAGCTGAATTAGTATTTTCAAAAGATTCTAATGTTAAATGTATTGTTGTTGATGAGATTAATACCGTTAAATACAACGATGAAGAATTTTCTATAAGTAACCTTGCATGGAAACTAACAGGACGTTCAAGAGATACAGGTGTAAATGGATTTTATGAATTCTTGTACGAAGATGAAAGATTGTGGGATCGTCGCATGCGTTTGGAAACTGAATGTAACATATAATAACTTTATTTTATGTTAAACCAATTACTGGCGGTGCGGATTAAATTTTCTGCACCGCCGTTTTTTATATCATTTACAAAATTTTCTAATTCATGTCCCAAGTTATTTTCGCGTAACGCACGCAGGCATTTTATAATTATCGTAAAGTTGTCGGTTTCAAACTCTTTCAGATTTATTGTTATGTTTGGATACTTTGGCATTTATGACCCCTTTGTATACATTACTGCTTACAAAGGGTCATAAGTCAAGTTATAGAATTTTTACTCCATAAATCCTGGACCGCCAACATTAGGTAAAGGTTTCTTTGTTTCATTATTTTTTTGCAAATCTTTTGGTTCTTCTGTGTTATCTTTATATTCAGGATTTGGGATATATTTTGGCTCAATATATTTTAATTTTCTTATTGTGTTTTTGCTTCCCATTGCGGTTGAGTAAGAATATGTTCCATTTTTCTTAAAACACCCAGTTGGAACATTCATAATTTTATCGTCATACATATCTTCCAATTTCTTTTTTGATGAGGGAATATAAAAAATATTGTCACCACCTGAGTATTCTTTATAAACTCCTTCTTCATGATCTCTGTATATGAAACGAGCTAAAATACCTTTATCTATAACCTGAAAAACTTTTATACCATCAACTGTAAAGTCACATTCTGGGTTTGGAATTTCTTTTGGTATGTATTCAGGTATTTCGCCATAAACCATTTCATAAATAGAATAAGGGCACGCGGTCAATAATAGGCATGGTAATAGTAAAAATAGCTTCTTCATTTTTTATCCTTTGGGCAGTCAAATAATTCGTATCCACTTGTCTGTGGGTTATAAACATAACAAAGAGCACCGTTGGTTTCTTTTAAAACAACTTTACATATTGGTGTTCCATAATATTTTGATTCATATCCTGTGCTTTTGACGCTTTCAGCTGTGTCGGCCATATAGTTAACAGCATTTAGATTGTTCATATCTTGTGGACGACCAGATACACATAGAAGAAATTTTCCTGCGGTTTCATTTGTACAATCCGAGTCAGAATTGCCACAACCACAAAGGGCGATTGTTGCGACTGTAATAATAGTTAGTTTTTTCATAACAACTCCTTTTTGTTTAAAAAATCAGTCGCTATCCGAAGAAGGCGACTGGGAGTTAGTAACTACAATACAATAGTGCGCCATATTGGCACGAATGCTTATTTTGACGCCTCCCAGCCATGAGAGCTGGTAAAGCGTGCAAAGTTTCGTCTAGCACGAACGTGTATTGAGGGCTACTACACCCATTGGTATTGATTTTATGCTATTTTAAACAATAAATCAAATAGTATTAATAATAAGGTTTTGTTTGTGGATATGTTATTGCCTGGGTTAAAGCATCGACTTGGTCTTTGCATTTTGTGTGGGGGAATCCCAATAATTCTTTTTTAAAATCTGCCCACCATGGTTCGTCATACTTTGGAAAAAGTAAACGTCCTTGTTGGATAAAAAGACTTGTTCCCCTTAAACGCGATATTTTGTCTCCTTCTGGTTTTATGCCTTCAACATTAAAACCATATCCTTGCTGGTCACGACCTTTACTTAAAATTTGTATTAATTGTTGTCCACTTGCCATATCTTCAATTAATAGTTTTACACAATTTCCACCGCCTAATTGATGTTTCCATGTATTATAAATTTCAATTGTTTTTTCCGTTAATTCGGCGAAATCCCATTTACCACGAACTACGTCTAGTAAGTAAAATTTATAATCACGTGTCATCACAACAATGCAAAATGCAGAATATGCATTGTTTATACCGGTTTTATTTGCAGAGTCTAAACTTATAAAAATATTAGCAACAGTATTTAAATTCCATGGTATTTCTGCACGATCAAAATATTGAAACCATTCTTCCCGCACTAGACCGCCTTCTAATGGATATGGTTCTTGTTGGTATTGACCAGCAAAATCAAAATCACCCAATGAAAACTTTAAATCGTTTATTGTGTCCATGTTTTCTCTGGCAGGATGCAACAAATCGCCTTTTATACGAAGTATGTTTTTTTCTGTACCAAATATTTTATTTTTGATAATCCATTTTTCATCTTCTTGGGCAATTACAGGTAATTTTATAAGACGAAATTTAGCGTCAGATTCTAATAAGTGACCAGTCAAATCATCTTGGTGTAATCGCTGCATTACCAATATAATTTTGCCATTTGTTTTATCATTTAACCTGGAGTATAAAGTAGACCCATACCAATCATTAAGTTTGTCGCGCTGTGCATCTGATAATGAATCCGATGGCTTTAAGGGGTCATCAATGATAATCCAATCAGCACCGCGACCAGTTAAAGTTCCACCAATTGATGTTGCCATTCGACCACCACCAGCAGTGGTTTCAAAATCACTGATTGATTGTCTGGATTTATGAAGTCTGGTCATTGGAAATAATTCTTTATACCATTCAGACTGCATAATATTGCGGCAATCACTTGCGAATTTTTCTGATAAGTTATCATTATAACTAATACAAATTATGTTAGTTTTTGGGTCTTTGCCGAGTAAGTATGCAGGCAATGCAACAGAACATATAATTGATTTCATATAACGTGGTGGAATATTGATAATCAATCGATTATTTTTATTCTCTATCATATCCATAATAGCATCGCAGATTACATCAATATGCCAGTTATCCAAATATTGATTGCCTGGAGATACGGCATAAAATACCTTAATAACAAAAGATTTAAAGTCTGCTCGTAATGCTGATTTTAATATTCTATTCATCATTTTCTGAATCCTTTGTCACATCTTTATTTCGTTGCAAAAAGTCTTTTAATATTTCTTGGTCATCAGTAGAAAGGTGTTCATTGCTGTTTTCCAAGTTTTCATTTTTTATATCAACCGCCAACATATGTGGCAACAGTATTTGCAAAGATTTAATTTCACCTTTACTTGCAGAATTAACAGCCTGTAGAAGTATTGCAGTTTTTTTGTCGATTTTTACAGGCTTGCCATCTTGAACCATAGTTATTTTTTGATTCAACAAATCCCCCAGTAGTTTGTAAGTGTTTTTACTGCCACGTGGTCGTCCAGATTTGTTTCCAGATTCACCCATTTTAAATCTGGAATTTTTTGGCGGTTTCATATAACCGATTTCGTATTCGCTCATTCTGAAACCTCTGTGCTTGATAATTTTTCAGACAAAAGTTCGGGATATGTTTTACCGTCAGATTTACGAATTGCATCAATACCGAATAGTTCTTTGAAACGACGAATTGTTGTGTCAATATAAAGTGGTTCAAATTCTATGCCGTAACAGATACGACCCGATTTTTCACATGCTATAAGAGTACTGCCAGAGCCAAGAAAAGAATCCAAAACAATATCGCCACGTTTGGTAACATCTAGTATCGCATCACGAAGCATTTCAACAGGCTTTACAGTCGGGTGAAGTTTTATATCCGCCTTGTGTCTCCCAAATGAATTAACCCCCGCATAATGCCAGACATTCGTTCGATATCGGCCATTTTTGCCGAGTTCTACGTTATTGGTGTGAGATTCTTTGCCTTTCTTGAATATAAAGCATAGTTCATGTTGGCTACGGTATAAACTGCCCATACCACCAGATGATTTAACCCAGACGCACATATTCTGAAGGTTGGTGTAGACTTCGTCACCAGCAACCATAATTTCGCCAATGTGACGCCAATCCATAAAGTTATAAGATAAACCACCGTCTTTCAGATACTGTTCGCACAGGGCAAAGTTTGACGACAGGAATTTTCTAAATTCATCTGACTTCATTTCGCCAGACGCCATGGCAAATTCTTTGTGTTTTATTGAGCCTGAATTACAAACATGCCCACTGATTTTCACATTGTATGGCGGGTCTTGCAGAATAATATCTGCAACTTTATCACTCATCAGCTTTTTAAAGGTTTTAGGCTCTAAACTGTTACCGCAAATAATTCTGTGGTTACCAAGAATCCATACATCGCCAATTTTTGAAACGATTTCATTTTCGGGAATGTATGGGATTTGATTCAGCTTTTCATCGGCTGGTTTCTTTTCCAACTGATTATTTAAAACATCAATTTCAACATCTTCAAATCCTGTGATGGTGATATCAAAATCATTACAGATGGTTTCCAGTTCTGAAATTTCAAGACGCAACAGGTCTGTATTCCAACCGCCGGTTTCAGATATCTTGTTATCTGCCAAACGATACGCGCGTTTTTGTGTCTCGTTCAGATGTGATAACTTAATTGCTGGTACAGTATCAAGTTGCATAATCTTGGCGGCTTCAAACCGACCATGGCCAGCAATTATCTCGTTGTTCTCATCAATCAAGATTGGATTATTAAATCCAAATTCTTTGATAGACGCAGCAATCTGTTGGATTTGTTTTTCTGGATGATTTTTTGCATTTTTGGCATACGCCTTTAATGCACTTGTTTTAATATATTTAATTTTTACATCGTTCATGTATAAGTCCTTTGGTTAGTAGAACGAAAACAATAGACCACACCAAACCTACGAGGGCGGTTATCATTTTTTTATTTTCCAAAGACTTTTTTCAATTTCTTCCTTCATGAACATGCAAAAGCATGATGGTGATTTGATACTATATAGCCACCACGGTTGTAAGTTTATCTTAAAAAAATAATAAAAGTCAAATAAAATAATTTTTATGGGAGTTTATATTAAATATATTCTTCAATAACGCGCAACAATTCAACCATTGCAAATGTATCTTGTTCGCAATATTTTGATAGCGCAGTTAGCATATTTTGTGTATCAGTCGGAGTTTGTTTTCCGTTTATAAAATTTAAAAATTGTTCGCTGGCTTGGGCACCATTTGCAATTTCCATGCCCTCATAAGATAATTTAGTAAATGCAGGAAGGGTTTTCTTGATGGATGCACTTCCATTTTGCTTGTGCGAATATAAATGGTGTTGTTTGAATGGAATAATCAGATCAATAATTCTGTCATTTATTGCAAGTAAGTCGTCAGCATATTTTGGAAATGCATCTGCCATTTCTTTGTTTCGTGTTTTCTCGAAAGGTTGATAATAAACAATAATACTGCCGGAATCACCACAATATTCAATCAATTTTTTAATCAATTCAGGTCGTGGGTCTGTTGGTTTATCGTACAGGAATTCATAGTGTTTTAATTCTGCACCAGGTTTTTCCAAAACATGTAATGAAAATTGGAAGCAAATCTGTTGATATGGATGTGAATTATCAAACAAAGGCACAGGTGAGTTTATAGACTCATAGTCCAGAAAATAAAGTGGATATTGAAGATTATTTACAAACTGTTTTAATGCATTTTTATCAACATGTTCACTGTTGTTTAAAAAGCATTCTATTTCAAGTTTTTTTATTTCTGATTTTGGCTCTTCTGAAATCTTTGTTATATCTGCTGTTCCATATTGGTTGTAAATACGATCACAGTCAGGTGCAGCAAAAGCATTAAATACTGAATACTTAGGGACGTTTTTCCAACAGTGTGATAAAAATGGGCATTCATAAAAAGTATTTTGACACTTGGTTTTTGTAATTGCGATACCCAATTCTGGACCAGCTAATATTTCCCGCAGATGATTTATGTTTCTTTCAATTGTGATTAATTCATCTATTTCATTTGTAACATCGTGTTCTATAAATAGTTGATTTAAATCTAGATCGCCATGACGAACATATTCTTTGTTAAGTGTCATGATAATACACCGGTTGATTTTTATACCGGCTTTTTCAAAAACATATCGCTGAAAAGAAATATCAACAATGTGTGAATCCTTGCGTGCACCACCACGTGGACCTACGCCTTGATTTTTAAGACTTGTGGTTGATTTAACTTCTATTAAATCCCAGGTACCATCATTATTGTTGCGTAAAATATCCGATGCACAGTATTCGCCAGTTTGTGTTGAAACTACACCTTCGTAAACGATTTCATTATCTGATTCAGCCTCTGAATCTTTGGTTTCATAATAATCACGAAAAAATACAACTGGCGCAGAACCAGACATAATGTCAGATGTTTTTTGTAAAGCCTCATCAGTCCAAGAATCTGCATCAATTAAAATACCACCAGCAAAACGTTTACGTGCAAGTTCACCAACTTCGGTTCCCGATTTCAGCACAGATTCATTCTTTGGTTTGTCAGGTTTCAGGTCAGGGCAATACTTTTTATACCATAACGCCGATGGACATTTTACCCCCAATAAATAATCAGACTTTGATAGTTTCATAAAATTTAAAATTAACCAATTACAGAGGTATTAATACGATAAAAATTAAGCAAAATCAACTAGATTTATATTTTTAATTTATTACTGGCAATAATTATCAATATGATTTATTTTATAGTAATAATAGTTATTTTAGTGTTATAGGTTTTTGGCTTTATAAATGGAGGATATTGAATGTTATCAAAGTTTAAAATTGGTGAATTATTTGCTGGAATTGGTGGTATTGGACTTGGTTTTGAGAAAGCAGGGTTTAATGTTGTTTGGGCAAATGAAATTGATCAAAAAGCATGCCATACATATATGCAAAATTTTAAATGCAAAGTTTATTGCCAAGATATGAAAACTATCGACCCATCTAAATTAGATAAAATAGATATTCTTACAGGCGGGTTTCCTTGTCAACCATATTCAATTGCAGGTTATCAAAAAGGTTTTTCTGATGAACGTGGAGGAAATATATTTTATGATATTATCCGTTATATAAAAATTTTAAAACCAAGAGTAGTATTTCTAGAAAATGTTAAAAATCTTCTATCTCACGATAAAGGAAATACTTTCAAAATCATTTTGAATGCTTTGGAAGACGAAGGGTATAGTATTAAATATAAAGTTATGAAAACATCTGAATATTCAGATGTTCCTCAAGCAAGAGAAAGAGTTTATATTGTTTGTTTTAAGAAAAAGTCAGATTATAATCGTTTTGAATTTCCAAAAATAATCAAAAAACATAAGCCTATTTCAGAGTTCTTAGATGAAAATGCGGATAAAATTTTTTATTATAAAGAAAGCTCATTGTATCCAGAACTAAAGAAAAATATTACAAAAACAGATACCATTTATCAATGGAGAAGACATTATGTTCGGGAAAATAAAAGTAATTTATGTCCTACGATGACTGCTAATATGGGAATGGGTGGACATAATGTTCCATTAATTAAAGACAGTAAAGATATTAGAAAATTAACACCAAGGGAATGTGCAAGATTTCAAGGATATCCAGATAACTTTATTTTGCCTTCGGATTTGACAAATTCTGCACTTTATAAACAAATTGGAAACAGTGTTTCTGTTCCTGTTATAACTGCAATTGCAAAGAATATTAAAAAAGCATTGGAAGGAGAAGAGTAATGTTTTTTTCTGACCAGACAGATAAACAAAAATCAAGATATGAAAATCTACTACAAGTAATTGGTAGTTTATCAAAATTGTCATCTGATAGTGACGTTCCATATTTATACTATAGGATGGCTGAAAATATATTTTGCAAAGCGTTTGGTGCTGATAATCTCGGTCGTTCAGATATTTCATTAGATGCTAAAAAAGATAATATTGGACTTGGGCTCAAAACGTTTATATGTAGTGGTACTGCTAGTATTGAAAAGATAGCAGAATTTAACAAAAGTAAACATCTTATTGATGAAGCTACTAATATAAGGGATAAAATTAAAATTATCGCAGATTTACGAAATGAAAGATTAAACTCGACTGGTGGTATATGTAGAGTTGATATAAATGATATGTATTATCATTGTGTAGCCCGTGATCATGGTAAATTGATAATTCATGAAACACCTATTAGAGAAATTCAAATAAATGAGATAGGTGCAATAAAACAAAATGCAAATATAGCAAACTTCTCAGATGGAATTTATGATTATAGTTTTAATTTTTCTAAAAGTACTCTTTATAAGAAGTTTAAAATTCATCCAATTCATGAAATTGATGTAGAAATATTAGAAGATCCTTATGAAATTTTAGAAAGTAAATTCAGAAAAGGAATTATAATTGAAGATTCAAAAATTATAGGGATAGAATCACAAACGCAAATATTAGGAACATTAAATCTCCCATTATATTCTGAAAGAGGCGATAAAAATGTTCCAGAAAAAAGTGGATTAAATCAATGGAATGCAAGTGGTAGAAGAAGAGATCCAAATGAAATTTATATCTCAGTTCCTATGTTTATACATAATAACTACCCAAATTTCTTTCCCAAAAGAGACACACCTTTTAAATTAAAATTACCAAGTGGGCAATATTTGGAAGTTAAAATTTGTCAGGATAATGGTAAAGCATTAATGTCTAATCCTAATAAAGCTCTTGGTAAATGGTTGCTTAGAGATGTTTTGAAGCTAAGAGAAAATGAATTATTAACATATGAAAAATTAGAAAAAATAGGTATTGATAGTATTGAAATAAATAAATTGAAAGATGGGACTTTTGAAATCAACTTTAAACAACTTGGAACCTATGAAGACTTTGTTTCAAATACAAAAGAATAATTAATTTCTTATTTTATATAGAAATTGAATGTAGTAAATATGAATAAATATTTATTATATCTTTTTGCAAAATAATTCAAATATAAATCATAACTATATGAATATAATATATCTTAAAAGAAAAGATTTGTATGAAAAGGTTTGGTCTGAACCAGTTATTAAATTGGCCAAGATTTATGGCTTGTCGGATAATGGTTTACATAAGATTTGTAAAAAATATAAAATCCCTTTACCAAAGGTTGGACATTGGGCAAAAATTCAAAATGGATATAAATCCACAAAAGAAAAACTTACTGGTAATCCAGATGAAAGTATAAAAATAAATATTCGTAATAATCTGATAACTAATCCTAAAAAGGCCACAATAATCCCAAAATTTCAAATTTCAACAGTTCCGGATGAAATTCAAAACTTTCATCCATTGATTAAAGAAATTAAACAAAGAATGAAGGAACCCCGTCAGTATTACTCTGGTGCTTATCATTTTAAAAATATGCGTTTATCCAAAGAAAATTGGAATCGTGGAATGCGAATATATGATACAGCCTTGCGAGCAATAGAAAATAACTTTGGAAAGCTTAATATTGATAATGACGGTATATTCTTTGTTATACAAGCTCGTGAAATGCATATTTATTTACATGAAAAGATAAATAGTAATAATATAACCCCGCAACCAACAGAAAAACAAAAAGAAGAGATTAAGAAAAATCCATGGAATGAGTCTTATATTTGGCCACAAAAGTTTGAATACATACCAACGAATATAATGACGTTATCCATAGAAGGTGGTGGTGATTGGTATACTGTATCAAGACGGAACTTTTCGGATGGCAAAAAAGCATTAGAAGAACAAATTGGAGACTTTTTGGCAGCAATTTATAAACTCGGCGAAATAGAAAAACGCGCTGCTGTAATAGATAACAGGGAATCTTGTAAACGCAGGCGTGAACAAAATGTAGCTGCACAAAAACGTTTAGAACAAGAGTTAATCAAGCAAAAACATGATAAGTTGGAAGAACAACTTAAAAATTGGCATCACGCAGAAGATATAAGAACTTTTGTGAATGCTTGTATAAAACGTGCTGCTCAAAATCCAGAATCAATCAAATCATTCAAAGAATTCAATCAATGGGTTAAAATTGCAATTGAATATGCAAATACGTTTGACGTGCTAAAAGCAGAATTTGGTTCTAAATAATATTATAATAGCTTATTTTTATGAATTAATTTTACATGTTTTATTATATTTTTGACATTATTATTTTAAATAAGGAAGACTTTTGTAGAATCTGTAGGCGTACATATGAACTTGAAAATTTAGCGTAGAATACATATAATCATTACAGTGAGGTATGATTGTGAAACTAGATCCAAAACAAGGGATATTAAATTTCTCAGATAGAATAAAGTTGGATATTGAAAAGCCACTATATTTTAGGCGCGAAAAAGTTAGTTCTGGAAATATTTTTAAATTAGCTATTGATACTGGGCATTATATATTTTCTGCTATCCAAATAAATAAAAATGAGTATAATCTAACATACGAAAATGCTATATCATTTAAAGCAAAATTAATGACAAATGATGGCGATGATGGTAAATTTTATCAGATTGTGGGTAATGTAAGTGATATAGCTGATAAATCGCCATTCTCTTATAAAAATGTTCAAATCAACGGCGTTGGGGAATATGGTTCTTTGAGGCCTGCCCAGATTGGGGCGATTTATTCTTTATTGGCTCATTGGTCCCTAACCAATGATGTTGCCACTATTGTTTTACCAACTGGTACTGGCAAAACAGAAACTATGCTAGTTGCAACATTGGCTGATAACGCAAAAAGAACACTTGTAGTGGTTCCATCAATTGAATTAAGGAACCAAATATCAGAAAAGTTTTCAAACTGGGGTATTTTACGCCAGTTAGGAGTAATCCCACATGGGCTGTCAAACCCAACTGTTCTTGTTATAAATACAACATTATCCAATAATAAAGATATAGAAAACATCAAATCTGCAGATGTTGTCATATCTACACCCGCATTGATTGCAAGATCAAGCGACGAGATTAAGGAGGCCTTAAAAGATTTATTTTCTCATGTATATTTTGATGAAGCGCATCATATAATAGCATCCGAGTGGAATGCAATAAAAGCATTGTTTAAGGGTTCAAAAATCGTGCAATTTACAGCAACCCCGTATCGTAATGATCGACAGCCGATAGAAGGAAAAATTGTATATAATTATCCTATGTCGAAAGCTTTAGATGATGGGTGTTTTTCTAGAATATCTCTTATTTCTGTTGATGAAAAACATCCAGGTAAAAAAGATAAAGCTATCGCTGATGCGGCTATACAAAAATTATATGATGACAGAGCAAAAGGTTGGAAACGCCATAAAGTTATGGTTCGCACAGAAACTAGAGAGCACGCAGAACAGTTATGTGCAAAATATAAAGAATGGTTCCCAAATGAAAGTGTAGTTATGGTTCACTCTGGAACCAAAGGAAAAACGCAAATAATCAAACAAATAAAAGATGGTGAGTATAGCATTGTTGTTTGTGTTGATATGCTGAAAGAAGGATTTGATTATCCAGACTTTAAGATTGCCGCAGTTCATAGCCTTCACAAATCCTTATCTGTTTTATTACAATTCATAGGTAGATTTACTCGTACACAACAAGGCTTGGGAGATGCTTCGTTTATTGTCAATCACGCGGATGAGGATATGTCTACAGAATTGGAAAATTTATTTCAAGAAGGCACAGGTTGGGAAAAACTTATAAGCGATATAGCGGATGCTAAAAAACTTGAAGCGGAATCTCTTTTGGCGTTTTTACAGGGATGTAAGCCTTATTCTGGATTTGACTCGCCTGATATAGATTTGAATCCAAAATTGGTGTACCCCGCATTGAGTTTTGTCTGTTTTCGCACTAACTCGGTTGATTGGAGTAAATTTAATATAACATTTGATTTGAAAAAATACTCTTTATCGCAGCCGTTTATAAACACGGACGAGAATGTCTTTTATTTTACAACCCAGAAAAGAGAAAAAGTAAAATGGGTTAAAAATAATAAGATGCGCGACCAGAAATGGGACTTGGTCGCTATGTATCATGATAAAGACACAAAGCTCTTGTATGTGTGTTATACCGAAAAGCGTCTTGATTTAGATATGTTTGTAGCTTCTATAACAAATAATGATGCAGAAATTATTAAAAACGATGATGTATTTAGGTCTTTCCACTCTATAAAACGTCTCAGTATTATTAAGGCGGGGATATTTAAGCCTGCAAATCATCTGCATAGATACTCCAGTTTAATTGGCGCAGATGTGACAACCGAGCTCACAAGGTGGAAAGGTGGAAAAAGGTGCCAAAAATCAGATTTTGTTGGAATAGGTTTTAGAGATGGACAGCCCGTAAGTGTTGGGGCATCCGTAAAGGGAAAAATATGGAGTCCTGCGAGAATCGGAAACTTAAAGGAGTGGAAAAATTGGTGTATTAATACGGGTAACTTGATAACCAATACCACAATAAACTCAAATGAGATTCTTGAAGACTCGGCTTCTAAAAATGAAATAACTGAATTTCCAGAAAATTTGGTCGTTTTGGCTACAGATTGGTCGGAAAACTTATATGATAGGATACATAAACTTACTATTGGTAGAACAACAGAAAAATCTTTGATGTTATCTGAGTGTGAATTGAAAACAGTTTTGTGTAAAGATTCAAAAGCAGAAATTGTTTTAAAGTTGTTTGATGATGAAATAAAATTTTCAATTATTTTGGGCGGGGAACGTGGTTTTGAAGTTCATGGTCTAGATGAGTGCAAAATTATGGTTGATAATCTTGCAAGTAATTCTATTCCATTAAAAAGATTTTTTGAACAAAATCCACCTACAATGTTTTTGTTAAATGGTGCAATGTTATCTGGTTGTATACTTACTAATTATGTGGATTCACCGATAATGCAAATCCCATCGGATAGAATTGATATTTTAGATTGGAATGATGTGGATTATACGACAGAATCACTATATAAAAGTGGCATAAAACGCCAGAATTCAATTCAAGAATATATTATGCAACGTTTTTCTGATCAAGGGGCTGTGGTTGTATTTAATGATGATAATTCTGGGGAGTCTGCAGATGTGATAGCTGTTTTTGTGGACGATGATGTGGTGCGCTTTGAAATGGTTCACTGTAAGTATTCTGCTAATACTGCTGGGGCAAGGTTATCTGATTTATACGAGGTGTCGGGACAGGCAATAGTTTCACTTAGGTATAAGTGGAAACCTGAAGAACTAATAAAGCACATGGAACGTAGAAATGGGACAGGGATTTTAAAAGGATTACGTTTGTTTAAGGGAACAATTACAGATTTATCCGAAATTAAAAAAGCGCTAACATACAAAGATGTGAAATTTGAATTTTCAATTGCACAACCAGGTGTATCAACAATAAAATTATCAGATGATATGAAAAACTTTTTAGGTTCTGTTTATTCTACTGTAGTTGATATGACTGAAACCAAATTAAAATGCTATTTTAATGCGTAAATATTAGCCGTTATAATTATAGATTCTTTTTTGGTTTGATAGCAGCTAGTCGCTTTTTTCCGTATTCGGTTTCAAATAGTGCTTTTTGGCATTCCGAAAATTGATTTAATAATTGGTTGTCTGTAGGTGTTTTTTCTGTAACATCTGTTATCATAATACCATTAATATCAGAATATGTTTTGAAATGTTGCATTAGTTCATTATCTGAACTGTTTTTTGTGTTGATTATAATTCTGATCTCATATCCAGGAAATTTGAAAATTATGGTATGTTTTCCAAGGTATTTTACATGACCACAAAGAGTCGAGTCATCAATGAGTGAAATACCTGTAATTTTTCTGTAAATTAAAGGCAAGAATAGATTTACATCATCCTTTATTTCTCCTTTTAAAATTTTAAGAGCAATATCTTCATATTTTCCCAAATTTGGACCATTAGAACTTACAGAAAACCGCCACACAAGAGAAATAATAAATTTGCGGAACTTGTCATAATCAAAATTATCAGATTTTAGATAGCGAACAATAACAGGACCACCCATAAAACCTTGTGGCTGTAAGTTTGGAATAACATGATTTAGAATTCTATTTGTATAACCATCAAATTTACCCAAAGCGTTATCACATTCTGCACACATTAATGGTTCTTTTATACCATTTTGATGATATGCATCTATTTCAATTCGTTTCTTTTTTGTGTTAACTCCGACCATTCCTCCATTTTTGTTTATTGCACAAAGACACTTAGGAATTATATGAGAATCTATTAATTCCTTTTCTTGACCACAAAACTTGCAGATACCGATAGGCAATTAATATCCTTTTTTTAAATATTAACGCACAATGATTTATAAATCAAATTTAGAAGCTTAATAAAACGTCGTTTAATTTTATGATTTTTTGGTGGGTGATATGGCGGAGGGTTTTGTCATTGGATTTTGCGTCTGCATAAAGTTTGATTATTTTTTGAATCATTTCAATCATATCGCTTTCGTCTAGATGCTTTGGCCGTCCATTAGGGTTACCTGATTGACCTGGCTTGAATTTATTACTCTGCGGTGGCTTCTTGTACATTTTGTGTATCCTTTCCATAGTTTTTTGTATGAGTGCTCTTATGACCAATTAAGTCAAGTTGTTTCCCTGTTTGTTTATAAAAATTCCCTGATACCCAAAATAAATTCCCTGTTAATTTTTTAGGGAATTTGGGATAATTGGCTTTTAGAAGGCTTGGTATGCAAGGGTTGTGGCGATAAGGGCGAGAGCTGGATTCTTAAAATATGGGGTAAAATTGCAAAAATTCCCTGTAAATTCCTATTATTTCTATTCTTGTATGGCGTACACCTAAGAAGTTTACTACACCGCCAGTATCAACCCAACATTGCGTTGGGTTTTCTTTTT
>JAFGMU010000030.1 GCA_016927395.1 Alphaproteobacteria bacterium | reverse complement strand
GCAGTTGTATATCGCGCAAAATTGGCACCAACCGTATTTAGTTCTCGTCAGTTAATCAGCCATGGTCACATTTATGTTAATGGTAAACGCGTAAAGATTGCATCATACCAGGTAAAACCAGGTGATGAAATTACAGTCAGCGAAAAAGCAAAACAGATGCCATTGGTAGTATTGGCACTTGAATCTGCTGAACGTGATTTTTGCGATTATGTAAAAGTTGACAGCGCTAATTTCGTTGCAACATATGTTCGCATTCCTTTATTTGAAGATGTTCCATATCAGGTTCAAATGTCACCTGAATTGGTCGTCGAATTTTATTCTCGTTAATTGTAAAACAGAATATTCTAACCGCACTTCTGTGCGGTTTTTTTATTGTAATTTGACTTTGATATTTTATTTGATAAAATTATTTTTATGACAACAAAAAATTGTATTTTTTCTATTTTTACTTGGCGCATTGCCGCCTAACTGTTTTCATGCGTAATTTTACGCTTTTATTTTTTATACAAACAATCTAAAATCTAAACAATAAGTAAAGGTATTTTACAATGTCTACAAATATTATTTTGACCGGTGACAGACCAACCGGAAATCTGCATATTGGCCATTATGTAGGCAGTCTGCGCAAACGTGTTGAACTGCAGAACAGTGGCAAGTATGAAACATTTATCATGATTGCCGATGCCCAGGGTTTAACTGATAATGCGGAAACACCGGAAAAAGTTCGCGAAAATGTTTTAAATGTTGCATTGGATTATTTGGCCGTTGGATTGGATCCAAAAAAATCGACAATTTTTATTCAATCACAAATTCCAGAACTGACAGAGTTGACTTTTTTCTATTCAAATTTGGTAACTGTTGCACGTTTGCAACGCAATCCAACTGTTAAGACAGAAATTGAACAAAAAGAAAAATTCAAAAACGGTGTTCCTGTTGGTTTTTTCACATATCCAATATCCCAAGCTGCTGATATAACTGCATTCAATGCAACCGTTGTACCTGTTGGCGAAGACCAACTTCCAATGATTGAACAAACCCGTGAAATCGTTCATAAATTCAATTCTATTTATGGCGAAACATTGGTTATGCCGAATGCAATGGTACCAGAAAATGCAACCGAGGCCCGCCTGCCCGGCATTGATGGAAATGCAAAAATGGGAAAATCTTTGAACAATGCAATCTATTTATCAGATGATGAAAATACAATTGCAGCCAAGGTAAAAACTATGTTCACAGATCCAAACCATTTACGAGTAGAAGATCCAGGAAACACAACTGATAATCCTGTTTTTATTTATTTGTCGGTTTTTGCTAAACCTGAACACTTTTCAAAGTTTTTACCAGATTACAAAAACTATGCTGAACTGGCTGCACACTATGAACGTGGTGGACTGGGTGACGTGAAGGTAAAAAAATTCTTAAACGAAGTATTACAGGAAACACTGCGACCAATACGCGAACGCAGACAAATGTTTGAAAAGAATCCTGAATACATAATGCAAATGTTAAAAGAAGGTTCCGCAGCTGCACGTCGTGTCGCTGCAAAAACAACTGACCGCGTCAAACGTGCGATGAAACTAAACTATTTTGAATAAAATTATATCAGGAGAGAAAAAATGAAAAAAACTTTAATTTGGATTGCATCTGTAATCGGTACTGCGGCTGTATTAACTTTGGGTTTGGAATATTTTTATAAATTAGATTCTAATCGCACAATTACCGTATCTGGTGAATGTTTGACCACCGCCCCCAAGGATAGAACAGCTATTACTATACGTGTGCAAGTACTGGATAAGAATGCTGCTGTTTCAATGAAACGCGCATCCGGCAAAATGGAAGAAATTACAAAATTTTTGAAAACCCAAGATGTTGAAGTCCAAACAACAAGATTTGATTCTTATGAAAAAACGGAATGGAATAATACGCTGCAAAAATCAGTGACAATGGGTATTGAAACAACAATTGCAATAGAAGTATCAGCAAAAAAAACAGAAACAATCGAAGCGATATTGGCCAAGTTTGCAGGAACGGCGGATGTTTATTCTGAAAATTTGCGTATGTTTACAAGTGCTGAAACAATGAAACCAATAATGGAAAAATGCCTGGGGACTGCTATTAAAAATGCACGTGAACGTGCAAACGCAATGGCAAAATCCGAGAACAGAAAAATCGGTAAACTTTTATCTGCACAATATTTTTCCAGCAGTTCTGATAATGATGTACAGGTTGCAAATTTTATGAATCGTGCAACAAAAATGGAATCAGCATCGTTTGGCGGCGGATTAGTATCCAAAGATACTGAAATTTCTGTCGGTGTTGGCGCTGTGTTTGAAATAAAATGAATGAAATTATCGCTGAATTTATAAATTATTTATTGCGCACAAAAAATTATTCTGCGCATACTGCGATTGCTTATGAAAATGATATCCGTGACTTTGTAAATTTTTGTGAAAAATTCAGGGGCACGGATATTTATATAAAAGACTTATCCAGTATTGATACAATTGGATTTCGTTCTTGGCTGGCTGACCGCCAAAAAAGAAATCTGGCCCATAAATCAACTGCTCGGGCATTGTCATCTGTGAGAAGTTTTTATAAATTTTTAGAAAAATCACACAGTGTAAAAAATGATGCGATTAGCTTGATAAGTTCGCCCAAGGTTCCACGCAAATTATCCAAAGCAATCGAAGCGCGTGACGTTGAAAATATGCAAGATGCAATACATGAATTGGACGCCGACGAGCCCTGGATTGCCGCGCGTGATTGGGCATTGGTGGTTTTAATTTTCGGATGTGGGCTTCGTATTTCCGAAGCATTGGGACTGACAAATATGGACATGCGAAACCGTCCAAATGTTTTACGAATTTTGGGTAAAGGTGGCAAAGAAAGATTGGTCCCTGTTCTGCCCGCTGTTAATGATGCAATTGAAAAATATGTATCGTTGCGTCCATTTGGACACGATGTAAATAACCCGCTATTTAGAAGCATTCGCGGATTACCTATGTCAGCGCGCATGGCTGAAAAAGTAATTGAAAAAGTACGCAATTATTTACAGTTGCCTGATTATGTAACTCCGCACGCACTGCGTCATACATTTGCAACGGTTCTGTTGGCAGATGGTGCAGACCTGCGAACATTGCAAGAATTGTTGGGGCATTCATCACTGTCCACAACCCAATTGTATACCAAAGTTAACATGGCAGAAATCAACAATATTTATGCAAACGCCCACCCAAGGGCAAAGAAATAAAAAACCGCCATTTGGCGGTTTTTTTAAAATTCAACTTTTGGGGCGATTTTTTCAGATTCGTTTATTTCAAAAAACTTTTCTGTGCCGATATTAAACATGTTTGCTATCAAGTTTGTTGGAAACTGTTGTACAGACATATTCAAACTCATCACTACTGTGTTATAAAACTGACGTGCGGCCTGTATCTTGGTTTCTGTGTCTGTCAATTCGCGTTGCAAATCCAAAAAGTTTTCATTGGCACGCAAATTTGGATAACTTTCCGCCAATGCAAAAATACTTTTTAATGCGCCTGTTAATTGATTTTCGGCAATCGATTTATCTTCCACGCCATTTGCAGAAATTGCACTGTTACGCGCAGAAATTACTGCATCCAAAGTTTCTTTTTCATGTTTTGCCGCGCCTTTGACTGCGTTAACTAAATTTGGTATCAAATCGTATCTGCGTTTTAATTGGGTGTCAATAGTTGCCCATGCTTCACGAACCTGGGTTCTTCGTGCAATCAAACCATTATAAACCGAAACAAAATACAGCAAAATAACTGCAACAATCGCAATTGTTGTCCACATCTAAGACTCCTTCTTTTTATACAGGAATTCTACATCTTTAAAAAAACAAATGCAAACAAAACAGGTGCAAAATTAATAAACCTGTAAATTGCAAATTATGTTTATAAAAAATCCCGCAATTGCGGGATTTTATTATTTTTTCCAGAAAGCAAATCCACGACGTTCGCCGCGATCTTCACGTCTGTCGCCACGATCTTCACGACCACCACGAAACTGAGTGCGTCTTTCCTGGAATCTTTTTGCAGATTCTTCGTCACGTTTAACCAATTTCAATGTAGTGACGGACAATTTGCCATCTCCACGAATTTCATCTTCAAATTCTACTTGGTCATTTTCGTTCAAAAATCTGATATCAGCTGCTTTCAAAGCGCTGGAATGAACAAATACATCTTCTTTATTTCCTGCTTCGTTAGCGGAATCTGGTGTAATAAATCCGAAACATTTCTTACCGTTGTACCATTTTACTTTACCTGTACGCATAATCTTATTCCTTTGTTATGCTTGTTACGGTCCTTATGTAGTACAAGAACCTTGTCTACATTGTTGCGTATATTCAATCACAAATCAAGAAAATAACAACCTAGGACAACTATCTGTTTTTAGACATCTTCTTTCAAGAAACCGCCACTCTGCATTTTCCATAATTTCGCGTAAATTCCGCCTTTCTTGCGTATCAATGAATTATGAGATCCAGATTCTACGATTTTACCTTGATTTATCTATGACGGTTAAATTAATACAAGTATAATTATTTTTTATCGTATCTTTGTAATTCTTTCATTATAAAATTAAACAGTCGGCCAGAAATATTATCATTTGGCATTTCAGAATTACCATTCATGTACGGCATCGCTGATATCAAAATAAACTTTGCCATCCAACGGAAAATTTCTAACTCTTCGGCCTGGCTAAGCTTTCTTGGAGCATCTTCTACATGGAAAACTTCGTTTTCAACGGCACTGTTCAATTTTTCCAAAATTGCATCTATTACTTTTTGTGGATAATACTGTTTTGAAAATCTAGGAAATCCATCAAACAAAGAAGCCCCTCGATCGCGGTTATACAAAATATTCCAACCAACACGTTCAAACAATTCTTCTACACAGTGATATATCATCAGATTATATTCACGTATACCCTGTTCCATAAATTCAGCCATATTTTTTTCAATACTACCTGATGCCTTTCCTTTTCGAACAAGTTCATAATCTTTATGATTTTCGTTATTTTCAAATTCAAACAAAGTTCTTACCTGACAAATAACTTCCAGTGGAATTACATTTTCTTTTGTTCCCAAATTCAAAATTATTTTCGCATCGCGATAATTTCTGGGATTTTTTACATCATAAAATTTATCACGTACAGTTATAATTTTTTCTGGTGCTAATTCCTGGATTCGTTCTATAAAAACGCGTGCCTGGGGAACCAAATCGAACAAACATTTTACGCGCCAAACGTCTTTTAATCGCAAATGCGGCTTTTCAACTTTATCCAGTTCACGCACCAATTCAACCGCGATTTTTTCATAACCACGGCCAATAATTCCCAAAACTGTTTCAGATGCAGCAGTTATAAATTTTTCTGAAAACTTTTCACGAATTTTTTCAGAAATCGCTTTACCAGATGCTTCACGATTATTAGAGGTCAAAACACGTTCAGCAGTTTCAGCAACTTCGTTAACATAATCCGTGTAATATTTACCAGTGACTTTTTCTAATGCACGGTTTATATTTTTTTGTGCACCAACAATAACGCTGACAATCGAAGATACATACAAATCAACCTTGTGTCCTTCGACAATAGAAAAAAACTGATTTCGCATAGGATCTGCATCTAAACGATGATAAACCATGTACGCAGATAACGGATTTATATCAGATATTTTAATTGTTTGTTCCAATTCCACACCGGATTCATAATCATATTTCATAACAGCCGCTTTTGGCGCGCCAAAGCATTTTCCCAATATATGGAAAACTTCACGGAACCGAATCATTCCATCTGTATATAATCTTTCCAGGTATTCCCTGGCTTCCATATTTATATGTCCATTCTCTTGCGCACGCGCAATTGCAGCAAAGTTTTCATGGTCATTATTTGATGTAATGGCCTCGACTGTTTTTTCTATTTGGTTTTTCATTTTATTTATTTTTTCTCTTTTAAAATTGGGAAAGCAATAATATCACGAATTGATTCTTTGTTCAGAATCATCATTACTAATCTATCAATTCCAATTCCAATTCCCCCCGTCGGTGGCATACCATATTCCAATGCCATAATAAAATCTTCGTCCAGCATGTCAGCTTCGTCATCGCCGCCGGCACGCTTTGCTGCCTGGGCTTCCAGACGAGAACGTTGATCACGCGGATCTGTTAATTCGCTGTATGCATTACACAATTCCATTCCAAAGATTCTGGTTTCAAATCTTTCAACTAAACGCGGATTTGAACGATGTGTTTTGGTCAAAGGTGAAACTTCGACTGGATAGTCAATTACATGAATTGGACCTTCTAGTGATTCTTCGACTTTTTCATTAAAGACTTCTTCAACAACTTCGCCCCATGTTGCATTTTTTTCAACATGAACATCCAACTTTTCAGCCATCTGGCGTGCTGAATCTGCATCTGTTACTTTCAAGAAATCAACACCAACCTTTTCATGAATCAAATCCAACATTCCAGCGCGTTTCCAAGGTGTTTTAACATCGACTTCGCGTTCGCCGAATTTCATTTTTGTTGAACCATTAAACTTGATACACAATTTTTCAACCAATTGTTCAACCAAATCCATCATGTCATTATAATCAGCAAACTGTTGGTATGCTTCCATCATTGTAAATTCCGGATTGTGTGTTGTATCGGTTCCTTCGTTACGGAAATTCTTTCCAATTTCAAAAACGCGTGGAATTCCACCAATAATCAAACGTTTCAGAAATAATTCTGGTGCAACACGCATAAACAAATCGCGATCCAACGAATTATGATGGGTTATAAATGGCTTTGCGGTTGCTCCGCCCTTGGATTCTTGTAAAATTGGTGTTTCAACTTCCAAAAATCCGCGCTCAACCATAAATTTGCGAATTTCTTGTTCGATTTCAAATCTTTTAATCAGCGTTTCACGTGATTCGTCAGACATAATCATATCTAAATAACGCTGACGATAACGTAATTCGGTATCAGTCAGACCATGGAACTTTTCTGGTAATGGCAACAAAGTTTTGGCTAAAACAGTTATATCCCCAGAAACAGCCACGGTCAATTCACCTGCAGCAGTACGACGAATTGTACCATTAACGCCAATCCAATCACCTGGACGCAACAGTTTCAAAACAGCCTGTTGTTTTTCATTAAAATCATTTTTATTGCACAGTAATTGAATTTTGCCACTGTCGTCACGAATAACAATAAACATTCCGCCATTACGATAAGCCATAATACGGCCTGCAACATTTGCTGTATCGGACAGAATTTCGTCATTTCCCAATGTTTTATATTTTTCCTGTAAATCAGCAGCCTTGTCTTTTGGACTGTAAATATGCGGATAAGCCATAACTCCCTGCTCTTCCAGTTTATTTAATCTTTCAACATATGCCTCGCGTTGCGGGTTTACTGGCATTTTTTTTCCTTTTTTTTATTAAAAAAGCGGACACAAAAGTGCGTCCGCCAATTATTTTTATGGTCGCACTATCCTAATTATACAATTTTTTCAAATTTGATTTCATTATAATTCGACCTATTATTTTATCAATCTTTAAAAGATTGGTGCGAGCAAAGTACTTCGCGTACGCTCGCTGTGCCACCCTTCGGGTTCTCGCCCCTTTGCAAAGATGCATTGGGACTGAACCTAAAATTCTGGTGCGAGCAAAGGGGCTCGAACCCTCGACCTCAACCTTGGCAAGGTTGCGCTCTAGCCAACTGAGCTACGCTCGCACAGCTGACAGATTTTTACATATATTTTTTAACTTTGCAAGCATTTTTTAAATTATTAAAAACCGCCGGATTGGCGGTTTTTTATTTTCTTACTTTTTTATTACAACCATGTCCATGGTTTTAATACTTTCAACAGACTGTATGCTGTACGTTTGTCCGCAAACGTATGACCACAACGCGGGCATACCAAAAATGGTGATAATAATGCTTTGACTTTTTTGAATACTTGCATCCAGATAAACAAACCAATCAACCATGCGGCTACAACCAATCCCCATGCAACATATCCAAAGTATTTATCAACAGTATTTGTCAGAATTTGGATAACACCAACGCTGGACTTTTCCAAATCATTGTAAATTTTTACACCAACTGACCAACTGGATGGTCGCCAAGGATAAACATGTTTGATTCCATAATTTGTCAGCAAACTGCTGCCCAGACCGCCACTGGTTTTATCCAATTGTTTTTTAATTTCTTCATCAATCATTTTATCGACTTCGGTTTGTGATACAGAAATCAAATCCTTCTTAACGCTGTCTAATTTTTTATTAATCAGATTTGCAGTATCATCAACTTTGGTTATTGTTTTTTCTGCTTTGTTTATTGCAGTGTCGACAGATCCGACTTTTACACCGAACTGACCGGCAATTCCGACCAATTTTTTTGCATCATTTGAAGTCTTTTTTGCACCAGCAGTTGTGTTTTTAACATCCGCAACTGGTTTTTCAACCATTTTAACCTTGTCAACAGCAACTGAAATAGGCTTTTCCAGATTGATAGAATTTTTTATCCCAGCCAACAGTTTTTCATATTGCTGTGAAATGTTTCTTTGCAAATCAAAAAACATGGAAACAACCATTGTTTTTTTGATTGGTCCAGAATAATTGTCTTTTACATACAAAGGAAACGCTGCTACAAATGCCAACCATATAATAGAAAATACCCAAAATATGCGTTTTGTTCTGTTTATAACAGACGCTTTTTTTGCAACGGTTTTTGCACCGCCACGATCAATAACTTCGATTTGTTCTTTGGATTTCATTCAAATCTCCTTTTCCTTTAAGAAAATCTTAGTCTTTGTTTGTATAGTTTTCAATAAATTCTTTTTTGAATTCCGCAAAACGTCCTTGCTCGATTGCAGTGCGGACATCGCGCATTAAATCCTGATAAAACCACAGGTTGTGTTGGGTCAGCAATGTTGCCCCCAGAATTTCATTACACTTGGTTAAATGATGAATATAAGCGCGTGAAAGTTTGCATGCGGGACACCCGCATTTATCATCCAATGGCGCCGAATCATCACGATGTTTTGCATTACGCAGATTCAGTGTGCCATGGCGAGTAAAAGCCTGGGCGGTGCGACCTGCGCGTGTTGGCATAACACAATCGAACATATCAATCCCGCGTTCAACCGCACCCAAAATATCCAGCGGTGTTCCAACACCCATTAAATAACGTGGTTTATCTGTTGGTAAAAAAGGTGTCGTATGCGCAATCATATCAAACATAACATCTTGGGGTTCACCAACCGCCAATCCACCAACTGCATAACCATCAAAACCAATTTCTGTTAATTCGTGGGCAGATTTTTCACGTAAATCTTTAAAATCTGCACCTTGGACAATTCCGAAAATTCCATATCCATCACGGTCTACAAATGCTTCGCGGCTACGTTTTGCCCAACGTGTTACCATTTCAACATTCTTTTCAACTTTTTCACGTGGTGCTGGCAGATGCAAACACTCGTCCAGAACCATTGTAATATTTGAATCCAATTGATGTTGAATCTGAACTGATTTTTCTGGGGTTAAAAAATGTTTAATTCCACCATCAATATGTGATGTAAATTCCACACCTTCTTCTTTCATTTTTGTAAGGGATGATAATGACATTACTTGGAATCCACCACTGTCGGTCAGAATTGGTCCATGCCAGCCTGAAAATTTATGCAATCCACCCATTTGTTCAACCAATTCCCCACCCGGGCGCATCATCAAATGATAAGTGTTCCCCAAAATAACCTGGGTACCAGTCGCAGCAACTTGGTCCATAGTTAATGCTTTCACCGTGGCAGCCGTACCAACCGCCATAAATGCAGGTGTTTGAAAATCCCCATGCGCAGTATGCACAGTCCCGCGACGCGCATTTCCATCTGTTGTAATTAAATCAAATTTCAATGACATTTATTTATTCCTATTTAAAATTATTTTCCCAAACTGGTTTTAAATCAATATCAAATTCTGGACCCTGAGTTATAATTCCAACTGGATTTGAGAAAAAATCTTTTACGTTTTCATAAATATCTTCCAGCGTTATTGATTTACCCATTCTGGTAATTTCATAATAGTCATATAATCTTTTATATTTTTTATAAAAACCTATCAATTGGTCACATCTTCTGGTTGAAGATTCCAAGAAATCTGCATCACCTAATAACCGTCTCGTTCTATCCGTGACCAATTCTTCTTGGGTTATTGGTCTCTTGGATAAAATCTCTGCTGAAACATTTGCACACAGTGCGACAATCTTTTCAAGATTTTCTGGTCCTGATGTAGTAGATATTTGGTTTATATGTGATATTTCATTTCCAATACCAGTCGTGCCAATACCATAAACTAATCCATTTTCATTTCTGACTTTATCATGCAAACGACGCGACAAGATACCTTCGAACCTGCTAACACACTGACCATTAAATATATTTTCAAACGTTTGTGGCAAAATATCCGTAAAACCAATTCGCAGTTTAATATTCTTTTGACCAGTCTTCAAATTATGTACAAATGCGGGTGTTATATCAGCATCTGAATTGCTGGAAACATCAAACGATGGCAACCATGCAAATAATTCTTCCAGTTTTTCCAATGTTGCAGAAATATTTTCTATTTTTCCACTGATACATATTATAGAATTATTTGCAGACATACGACTGTCTTTGTATTTCAACAATTGCTCACTTGTAAAGGATTGTATGGTTTCTGGCGTCCCCAATGTCCTGTGTGCAAAGCCACTGCTATTGAATAAGTTTTCTGCCTGAAAATAAAAATATTCTGCATCCATATCATCACGTGAACGACGATATTCATCCAAAATGACCGTCTTTTCATTTTCTATTACTTTTTTATCAAACAAAGAATTTTTTAATAAATCTGATATCAACTCTGCCAACACAGGCAAATTATGTGATAAAATTCTGCCATAAATATTTATTCTGGAATTTCCTGTTGATGCATTTATTGTACCAGCATTATTTTCAACATAATCTTTTATTGAACGTGCAGATGGATGAGATGCTGTACCTTTCATAAAAATATGTTCCATAAAGTGTGTGATTCCCAATTCAGAATCGGATTCATCACGACCACCAGTTTGTGATGAAAATTTCATACTGGTTGTTTCAATATCCATTGGATCTAGAATAATAGTTAGTCCATTTGATAACTTATGTAATTTTGGCTCAAATTTCATTTTTAATCCTTTCTAAATAACAAACAACTGTCGCCATAACTGAAGAAACGGTATTGTTCCGCTACGGCATGTGCATATGCTGATTTCATTTCGTCTGTCCCTGCGAATGCGCAAACCAACATAAACAAAGTCGATTTTGGCAAATGAAAGTTTGTCAGCAAGACATCAACAACTTTGAATTTATACCCGGGCGTAATAAAAATATCGGTTGTATTTGAAAATGGTTTTAATCCGCTTTCGTCCGATGCACTTTCCAACAAACGAAGTGATGTTGTGCCAACGGCAATAACACGTTTTGCAGAATTTATAATCTCGGCTTGTTCGGCAGTTATTTGTCCCCATTCACTGTGCATTTTGTGTTTGGATAAATCTTCGGTTTTAACCGGCATCCATGTACCTGCGCCAACATGTAAAGTTATGTTTACAATTTTCGCGCCACGGTTTTGGATTTCTGTCAGCAATTCTTTTGTAAAATGTAATCCAGCAGTCGGTGCCGCCATAGACCCAATCGGGTCAGCATAAACGGTTTGATAACGGTCGCGGTCATCGGATTCTTCGGAACGCTTCATATACGGCGGTAATGGCATTTTTCCAACTACGTCCAAAACTGACAAAACATTTTCACAATTAAATTTTATTTTCAAACCACTATCGTCGTTTTTATCCAGAACCTGTATTTCAGTCCCATTATCCAATTTTAATTTTTCACCAATTTGAAGTCTATTAAATTTCTTGGCAAATCCCCACCAAGCATTTTCATCGCTGTGGGTATGTAATGTAATTTCATAAACACGACTATCGGAATCGGTTGCATCAAAGCGCGCTGGAATTACTTTGCTGTTATTAAAAACGACAACGTCACCGGGTTGCAGACAATCCAAAAAATCGCGAATATGTTTATCATAATTACCAGGCACAACCAGCATACGCGAAGCATCGCGCCGATCCAATGGATGCGACGCGATTAAATTTTCAGGTAATTCAAAATCAAAATCTGATGTTGTCAAAAAACTTCTACTTCTTAAATTCTAAACCTTGGTCTTCGTAGTTTTCAGCTTTTTCTTCCCAGTCTGGTTCTACGCGTACAAATAAATGCAGTCTAGCATTTACGCCCCACTGGTCTTGGATATCATGGCGCGCTTCGGTTCCAATTCTTTTCAACTGTTCACCACCCTTGCCCACAATAATTTTTTTATACCCATCGGATTTAACAACAATTTTTTGATAAATTTCAAGAACGCCTTCGTGGTCAATATCAACTTTTTCTGTAACCACGTGAATATGATATGGTAATTCCTGGTGAATATATTTATAAATCTTTTCACGGGTCAATTCCGCCAGATATAAATTATCTGGAACATCCGGTGCATCAACAGTATCAAATAAATACGGGCCTTCGGGCATTACATCTGCCAACGAAGTCAGCATTCCATCAACACCATCATTTTTTAGCGCAGAAACCATAAATATTTCTTTGAATTCTGCTAATTCCGAAAGTTCAGCAACAATCGGTAATAAATCTTGTTTACGAATAGCATCAACCTTGTTCAGGACCGCAAACACATTCTTATGATCTTTTATTTTTTTCCCAAGTTCACGAATTGTTTCAGTCACACCCTTGGTTGCATCAACCAGCAATAAAACTGCATCCGCGTCCGAAATTGCGTCCATTGCGGCACCAACCATTGCCCGATCCAAACGACGTGCAGGCTTGAAAACCCCAGGTGTATCAACAAAAATTAACTGTTTATCGCCAACCATTTTCACAGCACGTAAACGTGTGCGGGTTGTTTGAACCTTGTGTGAAACGATTGAAACCTTGCGTCCCATAATTTGGTTCAGCAAAGTCGATTTACCCGCGTTCGTCGGGCCAATAATGGCAATAAAGCCAGAATAAGTTTTTTTAGTATTTTCAGTCATGTCGCGATATTACCACACAAAAAGCAAAAGTGAATAAAAATCTTGAAATATTGGTTTTTATAGTATATTCTCTACGCAAGAGAGAGCGTAGAAAAGAAACAAAGGTATTTTAACATGTTTAATTTATATCTCTCGTCATGCAATATTTCAAAATGTTATGATTTAAGCTCTGCTCTGATTTCTCAAAATGGATGGAAAGATCAGTTTACAATAACAAGCAAAGTTTTGAATCAATTTGCTGCTGTTTTGGGTGATTTATCACTAGGTAAAAGTGATGATTACACACTTAGAAAAGAATTTGCCGATGCTATTTTTGTAGCTTTTCATATTATTAATCAAGAACAAATTAAAATCGATGAATTATATGATGTTGGATTTAATGGTTATAACATTCATGGTGAAAAGAAAATTGGAAAAGTTCCAAGAACATATTCCCGCGTTTTAGGAGTCGATAATTATAAACCTTCAAAAGATTATAACAAAGAATTAATACTTTTAGCAAAAAGAGTTATGACAAATAAAGTATCTGAACATGGACAATGTGGCGGTCAAAAATATCAACTTGGTATAAGTATTGAAGAAATAACAGAAGTAAACAAAGAACTATCCAGACGTAAACGTGGTAAAGAAAACAGAGAAGAAACTGTTGAAGAAACTTTTGATATGCTTTATACATTTTTATATCCGAAGCTGATTAAAAATATTTCAAAAGCAGAATTGAATAAATTTATGTCATTCAGATTACCACAAATCCAGGCCCGCGAAATCACATTTAAAAAAAGGTAGATAATTTTTTTAACTTTTGTTGCTTTTTTTGTGTATAATTACATTGTTTATTTAAATTTAAGGATAATCGATGCCTGTAGAAGAATATAAATCAACTGATAAGTGGGATGATATATTTCTAATTATATCATATGCTATGGCTAGTGCATCTCATTGTAGATCATATAAAGTTGGTGCAATAATTGTAAAAGATAGAAGAATTATATCAACAGGTATAAATGGAACTGCCGAAGGTTGTACAAACTGTGATGATATATTTCCAGAAAAAACCAGCCCAGAATTTAATCGTAAAGAACATCATGATTTTTCTACTGCAAATGAAATTCACGCTGAAATGAATGCTCTTTTATTCAAAGCAAAAAATGGAATTGGTGGCGACCTTAACGGGGCAACTTTGTATTGTACAACACAACCATGTAATGAATGTATTAAAAATATTATACAATCTGGAATAAAGCGAATAGTGTATTCAGATAGTTACAATTTTTCTGCATATTCTGATTTTATAATGGAAGCTATAAAAAACAATAAAATTGAATTGGTTCAAAGACAGGTAAAAAAAACATCTAATGCATTTATGTTTTTAACAGAATCTTTGAAATAAAAAACCCAGCGCAAGCTGGTTTTTTATTATTTATCTTTTAACTTCTTGGTCCAGGCGTTGTCCGGGAAGTTTGTGCGTAACATCTTCGCAAACCCAGCTGCTTGGTTTGGCAAACCAATCGCTGTGTATGCCTCGGTCAATCTGTACAATGCCTCTGGTGTCATGGCTGTTTCTTGGGCATCGGTAACAATAGATTGCAGACGATTTATCGCACTGGGCCAATTTTCCTTGGTCATATCATTACGTGCAGTGTACATAACTTTGCCTGCTATGTAATTTTTCAGAATT
>JAFGMU010000029.1 GCA_016927395.1 Alphaproteobacteria bacterium | reverse complement strand
GTACCAAAATCACCAGCCATTGACCAAGGTTCTGTTGCCCATTTTTTCTGTGTATTTGCACCAATATAACCTGCCAGTAAATTCCATGCAAACCAAACTGCTGTCAGTGCAATACAAATTGGTATGACGGTTTGACCAATCGCATGATATGCCCGTGGTAATAAATTTGACATGGTTGACATAATGTCGGAAAACATTTGGCACGACCAACATGTTGAGAAAAATGATAAAGCATCCGCCATATTAACAGGCGCAACCGATCTGTAAATTGAAAAACCTGCTATTATACCCACACCGGCAATACCACCTATAACCAATGGTGCAATCGCGCCTGCCGAAAATGGCAAGAACGATAAAAAAACAATCCAAAACTTTTTAAGCCGGTTCATGAATTCAATTATATCATAAAAAGTTCCCTGTTTTTATGGTATAATTAAACCCAATGAAGAAACTTCTATTTGCTCTTTTTATTTTATTACTTGCGACTCCTGCTCATGCCAGCTGGGGAATTGTTGACAGTTTTAATCTGGCACCATTGGTTCCGATTATTTTGGACGCTTTGATGTCGGTTGCAACTGGTACTTATGAATTTTTTGTGGGCAATGGCGATGGTATTATCTATGTCATGATTTGGGGTATTTTGGGTGTATCCATTGGATTATATTTTATAAAAATGTATTTTCCAAAAACATGGGTTGCGTTTTTTGGTTTCAGTGGCGGCGGCGAAATGTGGGAAGGTAAGATAAACGCATTACAAATGGTCCAGGATAAAATATTAAAACCTGCAATGCGCGCAATTATAGCTGCAACGATACTGCTGCAAATAAAACCTATTTATGTAACTGACTGGATAGTAAATCCTTTTTTGAAATTCGGTTCAATGTACACCCAGGGAATTGCTGACAGCATGAATGTAAACAGCGCCCCCGCAAAACAAATTGAATATCCTAAACAAATTATTGATAAAGGTTGGATATCCGCAGACAGTTGTAATTTTATGGTACAACCAGTATCAATTTTATCAAATGAAAATAATAAGATTATAAAACGTGGCTTTGAATTTATCACTCGTGGTTTGTCTGGATTGATGACATTGGTTCCACACGGCGGTGAAGATTTTCTGAATTTAATAACCGGAATATTTTTAGTTTGGACATTTGTTGCTAGTAACTTTTTTATGGCTTTGTTAATTATCAATGGAATATTCAATTTTGGAATGTCTTTGATTTTATACCCTTTCCAAGTCCTGACATGGGTTGCTAAGCCAAAAAATCCAGATAAATGGATTGACCCATGGCCCGCTTTTGAAGGCATAGTAAAGTCATTACAACAATTGGTAATAACTATGATTGCATGCGTTTTTATATTGGTAATAAATATTGCAATAATTCGTGCGCTTTTTCAATGGAACAGTTCTGTGTTTGTAGTGGCTGCAGGTGGTTCAGCAACCAGCAATGTTCCAACTGTTGCAAATAATGCGATTGGATTTGGTCAACATTCTATTTTATGGTTATCAACAATACTGACATTTTATTTAATGTTCAGAATATTTAATATGACCCGCGAAATGATTACAAAATACGCACCTGGTTCGGACGGATTATATAAAAAAGTAAAAGATGATCCAAAAAATGCTTGGAAGGGTATAAAAGAATTTGGTTCAAAAGTTGGAACCGCAGCAGGATGGTTTAAGAAAAAATGAACGGATGGGTAAACCCGATTATTGATGGAACTGTGCAGTGTTGGGGCTGCCCTGTTTTTGATCGCCTGTTCCAGGTAATTTCATCTGCGGCGGCTGGTGTTTATCGTCAATTTTCATTATTCTGTATTTTAATATTTTGTTTAATATTAGCTTTTTATATTTTGTTTTCTGTTTGGAAAAATCTGCGTGGTGGTGGGACTGACCCTTTTTATCAAAAATCAATCAAACCTGTTTTGATAAATTCGTTGTTTGTTTTTGCTTTATTGGGATTGGGTTTATATCTGCCCAGATTTATTTCAACAATTACTTTTGAACCAGTTGCGCAAATGACGCTGACATACACACAAAGCATGGTAAACACAAATGATGAAACAGTTAATCAAAAGGTTTCATACCAGCCACAACCAATGGATGAATCAGGTTTTTTCCGTCCACAATTACGCAATACAATTATTATGTTGATGAAAACAACAATTACCCAATTCCAATCTTATATGAAATTGGGAATCGCAATAATGGATAAAGCATTTTCATGGGGGGCTCTGACTGGTATTGGGGCATTGGTGAAACATATTATAATGTTTTTTATGGGTCTGTATCTGGTCTATCAGTTTTTTAAAATCTTTATCAAATTCTGTTTTTATTTTGTTGATGTAATTGTTGCAATGACTTTTTTCGCATTCTTTTTACCATTGTCAGTGGTTATGTTTGCATTCAAAAATTCTGATGGGCCTGAATGGATTAAATCTATTGGTTCTTCATTGGGTATGGGACAAATAAAAAATGTTATAAATGCAATAATATCTTTGGCATCGGCTGTTATTACATACACAGTAATAATGGTTATTATCGCAAAATTCTTTTCAGTATCTGGAGCATCAACAACTGATTTAATGCAAATGATAACCAGTGGACAAATATTTGCAGGTGCATTATCCGATGACAATTTGGCAGCAATGACACTTACTGGAAGTATCGTTTTGGTTTATGTTATAAACTTCCTGGCGGATCAAATTCCAAATGTTACAAAAATGGTCATGGGTGCATTTGATATAAAAGAAGAAAAACCTGCACTGGGCGAAGAAATGGGTAACAATATGTTAAAATTGACCGAAAATATTGTAAAAACTGTAAAAGATGTAGGTTCTGCAGTTATCAGCGGCGGCGAAAAGAAAGAAGAAAAAAAAGACGAAAAGAAAAAATAAATGCTAAAAGCAAAACTGATTTCGATTGCTATAAAATTTATTATGGGTGCAACCGCACTGGGTATTGGTATTTGGTATTTATCTTCTTCAATTGGTGGCACCAGTATCGGTTACAGCAGCTTAAACAATTTCTTGTCCGCAATTGGTGTACAAAATGGCGATATAGCCAGCGCAAACGGATGTTTTTTATGTGGGTATATTGAAAAGCTGTTCGGGGCAATTGGAAATGCCGCAGAAACATTTTGGAATGCCATGATTGAAAACATCTGGATATTGATGGCGATTGGTTTTGGAATATTTTTGTTTTACACAACCGCAATGTATTTGTATGACGCGTCCAAGAAAAATGCCTCACTGGATGCAGGTGACAGAAACTTGGATTTTAAACCCTGGTTTGATAAGATTTGGAAACCAGCCGTTCGTGTTATGATGGCGGGCGCACTGTTGGGGGTTCTGGGATTTGGTGGTACAACCGTTTTAAAACAAATTACAAATGTTACAATTGCACCAGTTATGTTTGTCGGATCAGAATTATCAATGGCTGCAACAGGTATTTCAAATTCTGCACAATGCGGAACAACCGTACAAAATGACGATATTTTAAACCCTGTATTAAAACCCTTTATGTGCGTTGTTGGAAATTTAAACACTGTAATGCTGGCTGGGGCTGCTGGTGGATTTTCATTAATGAATTATTCATGGTTGGGTATGGGTGGCGGTGTATTCACATGGATTGCCGGATTGTCATTGGTGATAATGTTTTTGATTATTGGGTTTAATCTGTTTTTTCAAATTTTAACCATCATATTCAAACTGGTGTTTTTAATTATATTTTTGCCACTGATTATCGCAGCCGGCGCATTCGAAGGAACATGGTCACTGGCATCGGGTGTTGTTACAAAATCAATAAATATGTTGGTTGAATCCGCCATCAGAATTGTTGCAATTACTTTAAAGATTCTAATTACTTATGCGACTGTGTCATTTGCGGCCGATCAATATTTCCCAGGACCAAACGATGGATATAATTCAATATTACCACCACTTGTAACCGAAAGCGATAAACAAAACCTGGATAATAAAACATTGTCGGTGATGGCTGTATTTTCAAAATGCGAAAAGGTTGCAACTGTAAATGGAACAGTTGATAAAAATATGTTCAAAAACTGTTTTACTGCCAGTCGCGCCGAAGTAGAAAGAAAATATCCAAAAGCATTTGACTTTATGGATGATGGATTTGAATTTTTATTGATGATGATCGGAATATTTTTACTGTATTTTTATGTCGTATCACAAAAAATTGATGAACTATTGGGTGGCGGCAGCGAAGAATCCAAAGATAAAAAGGAAAAGTTTGATTATGGTGGATGGTTAAAAGACATGGGTAAAACCATATGGGGTGCACCAACAAAAGTTGCAGAACAAATAACCAAGGCAACAGAAAAGAAATGATTAAAAAGATAATCGCTGTTTTATTTTTTATATTTGCTATATCGGGTAATGTTATGGCGGCTTCGAACGTACCCAGTGGTGATGTCGGCGATTATGGGGTTTGGTCAACAGAACACAATCGTGAATTGTTTATAAATAATCTGACCGATGACATAACTGCGTTTCAAAATAAATTTCAACAAAAACAATCTGTGAAAAATTATGTCCCAGTAGAGGCACGTGTTGGTTTGTCATTTATCGGCGGTATGTCAATGATAAGCAATATCCTGGAAAGGTCATTAGTCAGATTTATAACAATATTTTTAATTGTAATGTTTGCGTTTTGGATAATGTTTGAATCATACCAAATGATGAAAGCTACTCAGAAATCACGTGAACTGGTCGAAGATATTATTAAAAAAGGCGTTTTGATAACAATTTGGATTCTTATAATTGAAACTGGCCCTGCGCAATTATTCATGTGGCTTATGGGACCTATAATAAGCGTTGGCAGTTACTTATCCGATTTGATATTAAATTCTGTAACATCAACTGTTGGAATGTCACTACCCGACACATGCACGGCAATTCATAATTACGTGGCTTCTTCTAATTCAGGCTATGCAATTTTGGATTCTGCACAAACAGCAAACTTACTTTGTATACCGACCCGTCTTTCTGGATTTTTCTATACTGCTGTATCTGTTGGTTGGAAATGGATGATTGCAGGTATTGGAAACAGCGCTTTTACTTTTGTTGCTGGTGCAGCATTTATCGTACTGTTTATTTATAACATTTGGAAATTTGCATTAATGGCATTGTCTGTGATTGCAGATTTGTTCTTTGTTATAATAACACTGCCTTTTACGGCAATCGCTCAGTGTTTTGGTGGAAAATCTGCGGCCAAGAATGCATTTGAATCACCACTGGACGCTTTTAGTGGTGGTGGCAGTGGTGCAACCAGTTATGATGGAATTGCAGGTAAAATATTCAACGGACTTTTAGGACTGTTCAATTCTAAAAATTTCAGTCTGGATGCTCAGATAAAAAAATTTATAAATGCCATGTTTTATTTTGTTTCTTTATCACTGATAATTGCTGTTTGCGCAGCATTAATTTCAGGCGTTATAAATATTGATGCAACAACAGCTGTACCAACATTGGAAAATAATGATTTTATGACATTTTTAATTGTTGGATTTTTGTTTGCATATCTTGCGAACAAAGCCGGCGAATTTGCTAAAAAAATCAGTGGCAGTATCGATGAAAAAGGATTCGGTGACAAATTGGGTGGCGATATTAAAAAATTGTGGGGAAATACACAAAAAACTGCAACCAGTGTTTGGAAAGCAGTTCGTGGCAGCAAATAAATATTATTTATCAAATACTTTGATAAATTTTTTATCCACTTTTTTAATACCTTTGTTGCGAAATGCAACTGTCAGAATTTCACCATCTTCTTCGATTATAACACCACGACCCATTTCATCATGGGATGCCAACTTTCCAACAATTGATTGTGTTTTTATTATTCGCTTTTTGGGTTGTTCATAAGATGTTTCTATTCTGGGTTTTATCATTCTTTCTTCGCCCTGAATATTCAAAAAATCTTTATTTATTTCTGCAATAAACCTGCTGGGTACATTGTACTGGCGCTGACCAAAAACCATTCGTGACATTGCATTGCTGATTATTGCACGACGTTTGGCACGCGTAATTGCAACATATGCCAATCTGCGTTCTTCTTCGATACCGCCATCATTAATCGCTTTTTCATTTGGAAAAATTCCATCTTCCCATGCTGGTAAAAACACTGTATCAAATTCCAAACCCTTGGCCGCATGAATTGTCATAATGCTGACCGAGTTATTATTAAACGTTCCATCTTCGACATCGTTATCATCAGTCATCATCAGTGCAGCATGTTCCAAAAATTCTGGCAATGTATCATATTTTGAAATTACATTGGTCAACAATTCTTTTATATTTTCCAATCTGTCGGGGGCGTCAATATCCTTGCTGTCGCGCCACATTTTCAAGTACCCAGAATTTTCCAACAACTGTTCCACAGCTTCGATTGGTTTTATAATATCCCAATCAAAATCGAACGCGTGCAAAAATTCATCTGCAGCAGCGCGTTGTTTA
The DNA here is from genome assembly GCA_016927395.1 of Alphaproteobacteria bacterium. Classification (GTDB taxonomy): domain Bacteria; phylum Pseudomonadota; class Alphaproteobacteria; order Rs-D84; family Rs-D84; genus JAFGMC01. The sequence goes on along the minus strand of JAFGMU010000029.1, from coordinate 9,063 downwards.
CCAGATAATGGTGCAGCACGCAGTGCCGACATAAAATCATTTCCAAAATCACGCAGACGTGCAATGGCCGTATTTCCAAAACCACGCCGGGGTTTTGCAATTATTCTAATAAAAGACAAATCGTCAAATGGATGTACCAACAACCTGATGTATGCGATCGCATCCCTGATTTCCATTCTGTCATAAAACTTGGTTGCACCAACCAATCTATATGGAATGCGACGCTGGGCAAATTCTTCTTCGAATAAACGTGACAATGAACCAGCACGAATTAGAATTGCAAAATCCGAATAATTTTTTCCATCGTTATTTTGGCTTATTGCGTTTGCAATTACACGTACTTCGTCCCAATCGGCAGGTAATGTTAAAACATAAACTTTTTCACCATCTGGTATTCCGGGTGCAGGACGTAAATCCTTGCCCAGTCTACCAGTATTGTGTTTTATCAGTGAATTTGCAGCATTCAAAATATTTCCAGTACTGCGATAATTTGTTTCCAATCTGATTATTTTTGCACCATTATATTCTTTTTCAAAATTCAAGATATGCTTTATTTGCGCACCACGCCAAGAATAAATTGATTGATCATCATCACCAACACAACAAATATTTTTTTTCACCCCAGAAATTTTTTGCAAAAATTGGTGTTGTGCATCATTTGTATCCTGGAACTCATCAACCAGTACGTATTTGAACTGGCGTTGATAATGTTCCAAAATATCGGGCGCACCACCAAATAATTCTAAAACCTTCAAAATAATATCGCCAAAATCAACTGCATTCATTCGTGTCAATTCGGCATTGTATTCTTCATAAATTTTTTGTGTACGACCTTCGGTTCTATGTCCCAAGCCTTTGTCTTTTATTGATGAAATTTTTTCGACCCAGTCGGATGGTGGATATTCTTTGGCATCCAAACCCAAGTTTCCCATAACAGTTTTCAAAACAGATTTTTGTTCATCTTCACCAAAAATCAAAAAATCACGACGCAGCCCTGCCCTGTCGGCATTTGCACGTAATATGCGCAAACACATTGAATGAAAAGTACCACACCAAATATCATAAACATTCCATGTACCATCTGATATTTGTGAAATTCTGTTTTTCATTTCAATTGCTGCTTTGTTTGTAAAAGTCAGCGCCATTATTTGCCAAGGTTGTGCAAGCCCCTGTGCCAAAATATAAGCAGTGCGTGAAGTTAAAACTTTGGTCTTGCCAGTTCCAGCACCAGATAAAACCAAAACTGGACCTTCGGTGGTTGTGGTGGCTATTTTTTGTTCCGGATTAAGATTTTCTAGCATTGAATTCATAACCTGGTTATAATACGCAAAAAAAGTGACGAGATGAAGAGAATAATTTGTTTTGACATCGAAACAACCGGTTTCGAATATTCCCGCGGTGACAGGGTTATTGAAATAGGCGCTGTTGAATTAATAGACGGTACAATAACCGAAAATTCTTTTCACGAATATATCAATCCTGATGGAAAAATTATTCCACCTGATTCTTATATGGTTCACAAACTTTCAAATGCGTTTTTGGAAGATAAACCAAAATTTTCATCCATTGCAAAAAACTTCTTAGAATTCATTGGTGACAGTCAAATTGTTGCCCATAACGGTATTGATTTTGACTTTCCATTTATAAATTATGAATTAAATATTTTGGGCCTGAAACAGATTCCACGCGAACAACAATTAGATTCAATTGTAATCGCCAGAAATAAAGTATTCGGTCCAAAAACATACACTTTGGATTCATTGGCAAAATGGTTTGGTGTATCGTTAACTGCGCGTGCAGACGCTCACGGGGCGCTGATTGACGCGGAAATTTTGGCCAAGGTTTTTCTGGAACTGGAAAACGCAGCCCCAGCAAGAAATATCAAAGATATAATCGAAGAACAACATGCTGCATTTTTGAACCATCCAAAAATCGGACAAAATTTTCCTGCGCGAAAATTCGAACCAACCGCGGACGAATTATCGGCACATAATGAATTTATGCAAAAAATAATTGCGTGATTAAATTACATAAAAAACGGGATTTTAAATCCCGTTTTTTTATATATGACAATCTGAAAGTTCATCAGAACCAATATTTGAATTCGGTTTATCTGTTGGGCAAAGTATTGGAGTTGCGGTACCTTCTGGGCAATAACTACCTGCTGTACAAGATAATTGTGTTATCGTACCAGCATTTGGACAATAATTACCACCTTCGCATTTTCCACAAACATAAACAAAAGTATCAATCGTGCTAGGTTCCCAAAATGTTCCAGCTGGACAACTTGTGCAAACTCCCAAAGAATTACGATATTCACCTTGTTCACAAACTTTTGAACAAGTTCCGCTCCAAACGGAATATCCAGGGGTACATTGACACCTTTCATTAACGTATCCGGCAACTGTTCCATTAGGACTTATTGCATGTGGAGTTGTACTCTGATAATAATTAGAATTAACAGGACATAATAATGACTGATAAAACATTTTTGATATGTTGTTTATACAAGTATCAGGTTCAGATATTGGGCAAGATATTGTATCTTTTGCAAATACAGCATAAGAACAAGTAAGTGCAACATTCCTGCACGCACCACGCATAACATTATAAACACTATCTATACTGGATGTGGACGACCATGCATTAACCTGACTTACCTGTTGATTATAACATGTCGCAATATCAACCATACAAGACGATCCATAATCCGATATAATTTCTTGTTGTGCTGCATAAATATTTACCATCGCACGTTGAATATAATTTACAACAACATCATTATATGGTTTATATTCACCATTTGAATCATAAGTATAATATTGGCACTTATCCAAAACGGCTCGACATAATCCGCCATCTATAACTTTTTGACCAGTTCCTATTTTCTGCATTAGATATTTCGCCACACAGCTTCCATCTTTGTATGTTGTATTACAAGAAGAATAGTTTGCATTCATAGCAGTTTGAAGATATGTGGTATTAACAGCTGCATTGTTGTATGCAGTTGGATCCATAAACGATGTTATAGCGGATATATTTTGCCCCAAAACAACTTTTCCATTTTCATCAATATATTTTTTTGTTGGATCCAGGCATTTTGCATAATCAGAACCACAAACCATATCGTCTGTCATACAGGTATTAAGTGCTGATATACATCCCTTGGCATCATATTGATTTTTGTTCTGCAAAACTGCTAAACGTGCTTTTTGTAACATTTGGTTTGCACTACGAACATTTGATTTTAAGGTTTCATTCATTTTGGTCAAACCTTGTTCGTATGCTATACAATCTTTATCAATTGCCAAATCATAGTTTCCTGTTATTTGTTGTGGTGTTCCACCTGCAGTTTTACACTGTGTCAGAACAGAGTTACAACGTTTTTTTGCAGCATTATATAAATCAGTTCCACGCAAATTAGAAAAACTGGAACTGCTGTTACCCAAGAAATCTAAATTAAATAAATCTGATGATGAATCTGTTGTAAAATCCAAATCCATATCCAAACCAGTCGATACATTCCCAGAAGAAGAGCTGGTTGCACTAGTAGGATTTTTTATTAATTTTTCTATTTCTGATAACATATTTCTGGATTCACTGTTATCTTTGGTTCCATCTAAAACATCTTCTGCTTCTGTGGAAGACATAATCGCACGAATTTCATCAGCAGACAAACCAACATAACGTATTCTTTGTGCAACATCATTCAGTTCAGAATTAGCACTCTTTACAGCAGTTTCAACTTTGGTATATTTGGACAAATTTCCAGAACAAGAACAACGTTTTTGATTTGCATCAATAACTGCACAAAACTGATCCATGCAATCATTGTACTGTTGTTGACATGATTTGTTTAATTCTGCTGTTTGTTTTAATCTTTCAGTTGCATCTGCAATACTTTCTTTTGTATCTGTTTTTGCAGCACGATTTTGAACGGACCGCCCTTTGTTAAAATTAAAATTTGAACCGGTTTGAATATCTGTTCCATCAATTGTTGCACGACCACCAACCTCGGCTGTGGATGGACGCAAAGACAAACCAGCACGACGAACAGCTGGGTTATTATTTATACTTGCAGACTGGCTGCGTGCACTACGTCCAACTGTGCCAACTGTTTCTTCCAGTTTTTCCCGTTGACTTGGTTTTCCACCAGCCACCACTGATCTTGAAATTGTGGTTCTGTTTGAAACACCAGAACTGCGTGTTGTTTCAGAATTTTGATTTACAGAACCTGATCTTTGTATAATCGATTCAGAACCATTTATATTATCGGAATTATTTATATCTGTCGGTACAACAGGATTTATAATAGCACCCCTGGAAACAGTTGATCGTGAAACAACCGATTGAACCGGGGTTTCTGTTACCTGGGATTGTGACGAAGGTACTGCACGCGAAGCAGTTACAACATCATCGGCAAAAACATTGGATGCACATAAAGCAACTATAAAAAAACTTAAAAAAATTTTCTTCACCCGCCTGCCCCCAGACGTAAATTATTATACCTATCCGATCACTGATGATAATAAATCGAACTTATCTACTGTAAAATTATAACATAAATATTAAAAAAAAATAATAAGAAACTATTTGAATTATTAAAAAAAACCGCGCTTAAAGCGCGGTTTATTATTTTGCTTCGGCATCTGGTAAAATAGAGACTACTTTTCTGTTGCCAAGGCTTTTTTTGAATTTTACAATGCCTGCAATTTTTGCAAACAAAGTATGATCTTTGCCCATACCAACATTCAATCCTGGGTGAACAGATGTTCCACGTTGACGAATTATGATATTTCCAGCAATAACACGGCTTCCGCCACCTTTTTTAACACCTAATCTGCGCCCTGCACTGTCACGTCCGTTGACCGATGCCGCGCCTGCTTTTTTATGTGCCATAACTTGCTCCTTAAATTCACAATTTCTGATTTACGACTTCTGACAAAACAGAAATCCAACATTCAGAAATTAACCTTTTATTTCTTTGATTTTCAAAACTGTGATATGTTGACGATGTCCCTTGGTACGACGATAGTTTTGACGTCTTTTCTTTTTGAACACCAAAATTTTGTCATCACGTTTTTGTTCAACAACTTCGGCAACAACCTTGGCACCAGCAATGAATGGGTTACCAATATTTGAACCAACCATTAATACTTGGTCAAATTCAACTTTGCCATCAGAGTTCAGTTTTTCAACCTTTATAATATCGCCAACTTTTACGCGATACTGTTTTCCACCGGTATGGAAGATTGCAAAATCAGCCATCTTTTTTCCTTTTGTTAAAATTCTTATGCAATACTACGCTATTTTATCAAAAAGTCAAGTGTTTTGCATAAAGTTTTATACATTTTGTAAAAATAATAAAAAAACAACCTGCCAAATGGCAGGTTATCTATTTTTACTGTCTGGTCCATTCTCGTAAAGTGTCTGTACCTGTACCAATTGCATTCTGCAAGCACATTTCACGGATTGCAGCCGAGTCACCAGTCGAACCTTCGTTTGGCAATCCAGTAGCCGCCGTAGCCGCAGCTTTGGTCAATATTTCATTCAAGGTTACAACGTTACGACAGGTGTTAACTGTGTAATCCTGACTCCATGTACAGCTTGTACTATCCAATTTATCTATGACTGCTTTGAACTGTGCACCTGATGGGTTACAAATCATAGTGTCATAACAATGTGGAACGTTTGCCAACTGTGCGCAATATGTTTTTATACGAGATGTACTCCACGAAGGATTGGCTGTTTCCTGGGTTGTATAACAGTCATATATTTCATCAATACATTCATTAAAGTTTGTACCAGCCGCCAACGCATCAGACAAAGTCTTTGATTCTTCGTTCTGGGCAAACTCCAAACGTTTTTTCTGTAATGCCTGTTGTGCTGCAACTTTTTGATACCCAATATTTTGTGCAGTTTTACGCAATTCATCACCATATGCATCACAATCTGCATTAGCATCCAGCGCATATTTTTGCAATATGCTGCGACGGGCATCCGCAACCGGTCCACGCAAAGTCGAATATGGATCGCCAGATGTTGAAGTATATCCAAAACAAGTTGCATTATTGGTGCTGGTCGCACCTGAATTTCCTGTTACAAAATTCAATTCGTATGAACCTGTATTACTTACTGTTATATAACTATTATAGTTATATGGACATGTGCTGGTACCACTTGAACATTTTCTGCCGGTTGATGTTGGTGAACCACAAGCTTCGTAAATTCCGTTAAAACATGAATCCAAAACCCGATTACATACATTATTATGACCATATTCAAATAATTCATACCCCCATGTTTCAGCCAAAGAATCTTTTACCTCTGAACTGTCCGCAAGTGCATTTGTTAAACCACTCATATCACTTACTACTGAACTAATTGTACCCAAAGCAGATGTCAAAGCATTGTTATTGGAATTTGTAATTGTTAGTGTTTTATCTTTCGCATCTGCCCATGATTTCAAAGATGCCAAAATATCACTGCCTGAACCATCTAAGTTTGAAACATCAAACCCAAAATTGTTTCCAGATGTCGAACAATAAGAAGGCATAGAACAAGAATCTTCGTACACCATATGATCATAACACCATTCTTTTTTATCATCAACACCGTTGTTATCTTGGTCTGTTCCACCCTTGTATTTTTCTGCCATATCTTTATATGAAACACAATTCATAACTTTTTCAGCTTCAGTCAAAGTAAAAGCAGAACTAATATCTTTTCCTTTGGTTGCAATCAATAATGCCAACTCACCGGAAACTTTTATTAATTCTTCGTTTGCTGATTCCAATTTTGCTTCGGCATCGGCAAATGATTTTACACGACCAGCGCATGCGCAACGACGCTGTGCAGCATTACGAGCTGTGCAGATTTCATCCATACAAGCATAGTAACTTTCTTTACAATTATTATAAGCTTCTGCTGATATTAAACCTGTTGTTGAATCTATGATGTTTGAATAATTACCTGTGTAAAGTTTAGAAGACAAATAAGTATATGTTGTATTTGTTGTGCTTTTGCTACCCCGGATTGCACTACCTGTTAATGAAACACGTGATTTATCAACAACCTGTGTTGTTGCTGCACGTGAACGAACCGTACGATTTTGTGCAGATGTCGTTCTGGAAGTTGAAACATTACCTGTACGGTTAACAACATTTCTAGAAACAGATTGTTGCGAACCAGATTTACTTGTACGGGAAGAGACATTTCTTCCCTTAACAACATTATTAGTAGATTGTATATTTGTTGCTCCACCTGTACGTGAAACAGTGTTGTTTGAACGTGGACTGGTTCGACTTGTGTTTGTATTTTGAACACCTGCCCGCGGAGCCTGCGGAGAACCACTGGTCAACGATTGTTGATATTGTGGTGCAATTGGATCTGCAAAAACAGCTCGCATAGATAATACTGTTGAACATACAAAAAATGCTGCTGCTAACAAGAAAACTGTTCCAGCTGCATTCTTAAAAACCTCGCCGAAATTACGACTTTTCATGGGTCACTCCAAGTTTCCGCACATGCGAAAAAAACGTTAAATTTATGTTACAATACGAATTCACTTAATGCAATTATAACATTTTTAGACAGTTGTGTAAATAAGAAAACCGGCTTATTACAAAAGCAATATTTTATTAAACAAGTCGGTATTTTATGAATTCAATACTGTAATAAAAACCTTCCTTAGTATTGACTTAGACAGTCTTTTTTAATAAAATCGCTACCATGAAAAGAATTGCATTTTTTATTTTTTTGATAACAATTCCTGCAATAGCTGTTGCCAGGGATAATCCCATGTTTGGTCAGGGGACAGAAAACTCTTTCTCTTTTTACACCGCCCAGGGCACAGGAAGCGGAACACTTTTTAAAATTATTGCTCCAAATCTTTGGGAAATTAACAGGATGACAATTGGCATGTTGCAATACAGCCAACCGACTACTGTTTTCAGATTACCTGGTCGTCAAAGCTTGCATTTGGTTCAAAATGTTGCCTATGGATCAGAGACTGGTTTGTCATTTGGCGCAATTGGAATATCTTGGGATGCTGCTTTGTTTGACTGGGATGGATATTATACAGGTTTGGGTATTGGACCATATATGCGCGACAGTCGTGATCGTTGGGTCGAAAGCAGATTGGTTGCCGGGATTAAGTTTTTTATAGGCAAAAGAATATCAAACAGATGGAATATTGAATTTTTCACACTCCATTTTTCAAATGGAAATCTGACGAACAAAAATGAAGGTTTTAACTTTGCCGGATTTTCAGTTGGATATAGTTTTTAAAATTTATCTTTGATTGTTTTCATCTATATTATCAACTAAATGAATTTTCGTGTTTAACATCTTGTTGTTATTAACTTTATTTTCTACGGCACGCTTTGCACTAAACCATGGAACTATTGGTGTTATAATTGCTTCATCATTATATTCGTTAATTTTATTTACAACTTTTGGTGAAGGTTTACATTCATTTACAATTTTATTGGCAATTGCATAAAGAATGATACTTTTTGGATTTTTTAATTCCCTATTCATAAATTGCGTAGACAAAGCATCCGCAAATGCATTGCATTGTGTATTTATTGATTTATCTGTTTTATAAACATCACGCCATTTACAAAGAACTTTTATATCCAAAAGCTCTCTTGAGTTAAAAGAGTTGTTATACATAGACATAATAAAATGCGGTGAGCAAAAATCTCTATTACCCCCAAGAGGGCAAATTTCATTAAAATTACAATTAGAACAATTTATGTTCTTAGCGATATCCAAAGAGACCATATATAATCCTTTATACTTACCCCAAATTATAACTGCTCTCTCAACAATCTGGGGAATACTAAAACATATTTTTAGCAATGTAAACAAAAAACCGCTGTTTTTTACAGCGGTTTGAATTCCCAAAATTTATTTTTTTATAAAAACAAAAAAAACCGCCACGTGGGCGGTTTAATCTCGGTCTTTATATCAAATTGTGTTTTGTTCTGGCGACGACCTACTCTTCCGTGGCTTAAGCCAAAGTACCATCGGCGATACGGGGTTTCCCTGTCTGGTTCG
>JAFGMU010000028.1 GCA_016927395.1 Alphaproteobacteria bacterium | reverse complement strand
CCATCTGCCAAATCGATAAGTTTTTATTGTACCCGCAGCGCAATTTATATCTGGTTCAGGTGTTTTTTCGAAATCTGTTTGTGTGTCTGGAATTTCGTATTGTGTTATATAAACCAATTGTCCATCGGATAGTTTGGCCTGTTTTATAATACTTTTTACAACAGTCTGTTTATTTAATGTTCCGCCCGACATAACAAAATCACCAAGAAATATCCCAAAAGTTCCAGAGTTAGGGTAATATTTTTCCAATATTTCCATCATACTGTTATAATCGTCAGGCGATATATTTTTTGATGTTGTTACAATGAAACTAAAAGATGGCTTTTTTTTGCCAACAATTTCACATTTTGTAATGTCTTGTTTTTCGTTAAGACAAACAAGCTGAGTTTCAATTTCGTACTGTTGTGTGCAAATATCTTCGAAATTATAATTTTTGATAGTGGCTGTATGTGCAGACGCAGCACATTCTGCAACCGAGCGTAAGTCCGATCGTTTTATGGAATGTTCCAGTTCGGCCTCTGCGACCCTTTGACTGGGACTTTCCATAAGATAGTATCCGGCCATGAACAAGAATACCAAAATCATGACAAAAATATTCATCATTCCCCCTTGCGACTTGGTAAAAGTTTAGCTAATATAACCATAAACTTCAATAGGGAAAATGATGAAAAAATACCTTCTGGTTTTATTTCTTGGCGCATGCGGTTTTACGCCAATGTATAACGGACAAAAAACAGACGTTTATGTTGCACCAATCAGTGGAATAAACGGAATTGATTTGCGAAATGCACTGAATGCTAAATTTGGTGACATAAATGATTCTTCGGCAAAATACAAGTTAGTTGTAAAATTGTCCGAACCAACAACAAAATACAAAGCTATTCAGGCAACTGGTGATGCAACCTGGCAAGAGGTTACTTTAAAGGCAAGTTATTCATTGTCGCGCGATAATAAAGAAATAGCCAAAGGTCAAGAGTTTGCATCAGAATCATATACTTTTGTGCGTTATTTGGTTGCAGCAAATGCTTCTTATAACAACACCGTTCAGGATTTAATAAATGTACTGTCTGATAAAATTGGTACCAGGGTAATTGCAGAAACATCCAATGACAAGGATAAGTAATTTAATATGAAATGGAAAGAATCAGATTTTAATACAGGAATTTTGAAAATACGTGCTTTGCTGATTTATGGAATGGATGCAGGTCAGGTTGATGAATTTTGTGACAAAGCTATTGAAAAAAATGAAATAGAAAAAGACAATCTATTTGCCATAGATTCAAATGATTTGAAAGACAAACAAGATGCTTTGTTTGCCGAAGCTTGTTCTGCTTCAATGTTCGGCGGTCGTAAAATGGTAATAATTTCAAATGCTGGGGATTCAGACGCAAAACAAATTGCAGAACTGATTGAACACCCATCATTGGACGCAACCGTTATTGTCACAGCTGGTGAATTACGTGCAGGCGGTGGATTGCGTGCTTTGTTTGAAAATGGTGAAAATATTGCAGCACTACCTTGTTATACGGATGATGCAAAAACTTTGGCAGCTTTGATACAAAAAGATTTGTTTGCAACTGGGATAAAACAAATTACACCAGATGCCATGGGATACATGACATCGCATTTGGGTGGTGATCGCGGAATTACAAGAAGCTTTTTGAATAAAATATCTTTGTATGTTGATGATAAAAAAATTGTGGAATTGCAGGATGTTGAAAAATGCCTTCCTGATACTGGTGCTGCCGATACAGATGAATTTTTGTTTTCATTAACATCAGGACATATTCATCAAACAATGACCGCATTAGATAGGTTATTTTATGATAATTCTGAACCGAATATGTTGGTGCGAATGTTGGATTCACATTTCAAAAGACTGATGATGGCAGTAGTAGAGGGTCAAATGCCAAGACTGTTTTGGAAGGTTGCAGATAAATTTAATCTGGCTATAAAAATTTGGCCGGAATCTGAAATAACAAATGTTTTGATACGACTAAACGAACTAGAAAAACAATTGCGCACTACTGGGATGCCAGGTGAAATACTGTTGCGCGATTTTTCTTTGAAACTGTCAGTTCGGGCTGCAAAACTGGCATTAAAAAGGAGAAGCTGATATGTTAGCATCTGTTTATGCACCAAAAGATTTTAAACGTTTACATGTTGTTGGTGATTTGGTTGCGCGTTGCTTTGATCATATATCAGACCATATTCGTGCTGGTATTTCTACTGGCGAAATAGATAGTATGGTTGCAGATTTTTTAAAAGCCAATGGTGCAAAATCCTCGGATTTGGGATATATGGGATATCCAAAAAATATTTGCACATCAGTTAACGATGTTATCGTTCATGGTATTCCCCGTGATGATGTTATATTAAAAGATGGTGATATTGTTAATGTTGATTTAACTGCTGAATACAAAGGTTTTCATGGTGATGCTTCGCGTATGTTTATGATTGGTAATGTTTCTAATCGTGCGCGTGAGTTAGTACAAACTTGTCATGACGCATTGAATGCCGCTATATCAATTTGTGGGCCGGGGGTTCCGTTGTCCGAAATTGGAAAGACAATAGAGCAGGTTGTAAAACCACACGGTTTTTCAATCAGTCGTGATTTTGTTGGCCACGGTATAGGCAAAGTTATGCACGATGAACCACAGATTTACCATTTTTATGATAAACGTTGGGACAAAGTAAAAATGGTTCCAGGTTTGGTTTTTACTATTGAACCTATGATAAATACAGGCAGTGCTGAATGTAAAATTGATGCTGATGGATGGACCGCCAGAACTGTTGATGGTGGATTGTCAGCCCAATGGGAACATACAATCGGAATAACCGAAGATGGTGCAATTATTTTTACCGAAGCAATGAATTAAAATTGTTAATCAAACATGGGGAAATAATTTGAATTCAAAAGATTCATCTTATCGAATAGGACATCGCGAAAGATTACGTAAAAAGTTTTCCGATGGAAAATTGGTTGATTACGAATTATTAGAATTATTGTTAACCTATGCCATTCCCAGATGTGACGTTCGCCCGCTGGCGCACCAGTTGATGGAAAACCATGGCACTTTGTATAACATAATAACAACACCGATTGAATCTTTGATGAAAAATAAAGGCGTAAAAGAAAACACAGCTGTTTTTATAAAATCTATTCATGAAATAATGAAGCGTGGCGCAAAAGATTATTTGCAAACAAAACCAATTTTTCATGATTATCAAAAATTGTCCGAATATTGCAAGGTGATGTTGTATGGCAAACAAGTAGAAGAATTTCATATTCTGTTTCTGGATTCTGAATATAAATTATTATCAGATGATTTGCACAGCAGCGGTACGATTGATTGGGCAGCTGTTTACCCACGCGAAGTTTTGAAGCGTGCGTTGGAATTGAATGCGACATCAATTGTTATGTTGCATAATCATCCACAATCTATGACTTCTTTTTCAACTGATGACATAACAATAACCACAGAACTGAAAAATATTTTAAAAACAGTTAATATTGATTTGTTTGACCATTTACTGGTTTCTGGAAATATTGTTTATTCTGCAAAAAATATGTTCTTGATAAAATAACCTATACATCCAAAGTATCAATATAATCCAGCATATCCAAAATATATTTTTTTATGTAAGATTCAGTCATGTTCATACGCATAGTTTCTGAAATTTGACCGCATTCTGGATAACATTCGTCAGGGCCGCTGAAAACATTAAATGAAGCCGAATAAATTGAATTTGCAAAATCAATAAACTTTTTTGCAGTTTCTTCACGTGTATCAGAGTAGTATTTTTTAATAACGGAATTACCAACTTTTATATAACAATTAGAAGTATCCATAACGGTTTTTTTAATATCATTTGTGGATACGACTTTATTCAATTGGGATTCTTGGTTTTTATCACATTTATTCAACGCATCACGATACTTAGCTGTTCCCATATCAGCATTTGCATTGGCAAGTGAAAAAATAATTAAAAAAGAAAATAAAATTTTTTTCATTAAAAACTCCTTTTAGCTGTTACAGCCATTGTCACGAATTAACTCTACTCGATTCATCCAACCGTTCAAAAATCTTCTTTGGGTTGGGTTTCGTTCTGTTATACCGATTAAATAATTTCTGTGTTTTGTCAGGTATTGACCACGCAAATCAGAAGAATAATTTTGTGATGCATTTATGGTTGCATCATCAATGATACCTGTTTTCGGAACACCCAGTACTGATTGTAATTGTTTAATTGCAACACCAGGTCCGCATGCCCATCCAACCTGGAACACATCACCACGTATTCCATCGGGTAATCTGTCGATACCATATTTTTTATAATATCTTTGATATGCAATATTTTCTGCATCTGAACGAGTTATATTTTTTACATCAATATCTGGATTATTATTTTTTGATACACCGTATTTTGTTTCACCACCTGAATCGAATGGGTCGTCTACATAACCACCTTCGGCACGAAAAACCGTGTTCAAAGCTTTTTCAAATGCAGGGTCTGAATTTGCAAATTGTCCGGTCGTAAAATTCTGGTTTGCAAAAACAGAACTACTTTTCTGGGGTGTGCATTGTCCACCCCAAACCCTGCCATCATATCCATCAAATGATACGGAAACTGGTATATTTTGCGGTTCACCTGCGGAATAAATTGGTGAATTGGAATATGGTGCGATTGTTTGATCCACCCCGGAATCATAGATGTTAAATTCTTCGTACAAATCATCAGGGTTATATCTTGCCAGAGTCATTTTTTTAGCCGCCAATATTCTTTGAATTTCGGCAATTGAAACGTTTATTGTTTTACAGCCACGTGCAAAAACGTCGCCACCCCAAATCATATTTACAATCGGTTTAGCTGCGGTCAAAGTTCCAAATATTAAAACCAAGTTACGTAGATTTGTTAGCAAACTGGTAATTTTTGAACCGCGAATATAAGCAATTGCCCAACCGAATAATAAAACGCCTGTTATAAAAGTTATAGCAATCCAAGCATAATGCGTAAAAGTTTCAAAACTGCGTAAAATACAAGAAGGATCTTCCAGATGGATATAAACACCGTCTGTGCCCAACACCGTAAAGCCGGCGTTTTTCAGCAGTCTAAAAATTGTGTCGATATTCATTCCGCACTATCCGATTTTGACGGTTGCCAATATCTACTTCTTAGAGGCGGATGTTGTGAAAAATCCAGGGATTGAAAATTCGTCATCGTTTGCAGCAATACCAGCCCAGCCAAACAAGTCACCCATTAAGCTTGGTTCTTCGCGCTTCGCCTTTTTGAAAGGTAGAATGTTTTTCAGTTTTCCAATTTTACCAGAAGATTCAGATTTTGTTGTGTTAACAATTGTATCTTCTTTTTCTGCGAACTCGGTTGCCAACTGTTCCAAAGTAAAATCAAGATTTACTTCTTCTTTTGGTTCTTCATTGGTGATGTTTATAAATTCTTCTGTTTCACGTAGTGGCGCAATTCTTTCAAACAATTGTTCCAACGTCTTATGCTGTTGTGCAATTGGAACTTCGTCTGTAATCATTTCTTCAATTGTTACAGTTTGCGCGGATAATATTTCTTCTTCGTCGTCAAGAAAATCAGGATTTTGTATGGTAATTGTTTCAACTGTTACAGATTTTAATTCTGTTTCATGTATTTTAGGTTGATCAATATTTTCTGGTTCGGAAATTTCAATTGATTCTTCTGCAATTATGGGTGATTCATCTTTTTTACCAGATAAAACTGACAGAATCGGGATTATTTTTTCCGGGACTTCTGGTGTTTCCTGAATTATTATTTCTGGTTCGGTTTTTGATTTTACAGTTTCCTTTTTTACAGGTTCTGGTTCAATTACAACTTCTTTGATAATTTCCTCAATCACAGGCTTTGTTTCCATTACTTCTGAAACATTTTCCAAATTTTTATTTTCTAAACCTAAATCATCGGAATCAATTGGTACACCAAATAAAACTGTGTCCGGTCCAAAGCCCAAAGCGTTACGAACTTCGTCAAATGCGGCACGTACATCTGA
Organism: Alphaproteobacteria bacterium; assembly: GCA_016927395.1. Taxonomy (GTDB): domain Bacteria; phylum Pseudomonadota; class Alphaproteobacteria; order Rs-D84; family Rs-D84; genus JAFGMC01. The sequence goes on along the minus strand of JAFGMU010000028.1, from coordinate 1,154 downwards.
TACATCAAAAATCTCACTGCCAGAAATATAGATGATTTTGGTTTTCATAAATTCAATCTCCCTAACAACTGCCTTTACATTATACCACATTTTAGTGTTGAACGCATACAAAAAATAAATTACACTGTTTGCAATGTCAGATATAAAACAACAAATTTTTAAAGAACTGGGAATTTTGGAAGAAACGGTTTCTAAACTAAGCTCGGCTGCACATACTGCCGGCAAACAAACTGATCTAGAGGTTGCAATCTTGACCGAACAGGTCAGAACCTTGCGTGAGAAAAATACCAAGGCTTCGGATTTTATAGATAAATCAATATCCATTTTGAAGAGTTTAAAATGAGCGTAGTATCAATACCGATTGTTAACAAAAATTATCCAATGGGATGCGAAGATGGTCAAGAAGCCCGATTGATTGAATTGGGAAAAATGGTGGATTTGCGTGCACGCGAAATTCTGGACAAAATCGGCCCATTACAAGAAAATTCTTTATTGGCGACATTGTGCATAGTTTTGGCAGACGAAGTAAGTTCTAACGGTAAATCTGTTGATGAATCTGATTTACAGGAAATTCTGGCGCGAATTCGCTCTATTAAACAAAAAATTTCTTAGTAATAAGTTTTTATACCACTTATCTTTTTCTGTTAAAAATAATAACCAATCCATATCGTCCAAAAGTCCCCAAGCACCAGCAGTTCTAAGACTTGCATAGTCTGCAAATCTTATATTTTCACCAAGATAAGCCAGAACTTTCATATTCATTTCAGATGCTGTTTTTGTGCCATCTAAATTATCTTCTATTACCAGGCATTCGTTGTTTTTTATATTTATAGATCGTACAACACCATTAAAAATATTATGTTTTGTTTCATAAGGTTTTGTTTCAAAAATTTTTGTATTATTACAAAATCGTTGTAATTTTGATGTATCGTTACCGTTTTGGGTTATAAAGAAATAAGGCACAGATAATCCAGACAGGTTTTTTATTATTTCGCATGTGGAATTTCCGCCAGGTTTAACAAGTGTTGTTGCACAGTCAAATATAACGGCTTTTATTTTTGGCATAAACTATCTCTTCGTTTTATAACAGGAATATCTTCCCAGTATTTTATCATAAAAAGTAATAGTTTTTTAATATGAATAATAATTTTTTT
>JAFGMU010000001.1 GCA_016927395.1 Alphaproteobacteria bacterium | reverse complement strand
TGAATTTTGTAATTATTATACCACAAAAAAAGACATCAAAAAAGCGATTAGTGAAAGCTATTAAAAACTTTACAAAATATGCCTTTTATTATTGGCATCGGGTCCACTTACAATTCCATCAGCTTCCATACGTTCCATAAATCCAGCGGCTTTGTTATAACCTACACCTAATCTACGCTGGATGTATGAAATTGTAGGTTTTTTATCGCGAATTACATATTGTTTTGCCTGTTCATATAAATCGGCATCTTTGTCATCTTTTGAAAGTGGCATTCCAGGAATTGATGATATACCTGATGACATTCCTGAATCTTGGGATTCTGTTACACCTTCGACATATTCTGGTTCGCCCTGACCACGCAAGAAATCGGCCACTTTGTTAATTTCAGTATTTTCAATCAATGCGCCATGAATTCTGACTGGTACGCGTCCTGCTTCACTAAATAACATATCACCAAACGCCAATAATTGTTCTGCACCCTTTTCGCCCAATGTTGTCATACTGTCTATATTACTGCGTGCCTGGAATGATATACGTGTTGGGAAGTTTGCCTTGATAACACCGGTGATAACCGTTGTATCCGGACGCTGAGTCGCAGCAACTAGATGAATTCCGGCCGCGCGCGCTTTTTGTGCTAAACGTTGTACACAAGCTTCAACTTCTTTACGGGCAACCGACATCAAATCTGCAACCTCGTCTATTATTACAACCATGTATGGCATATCAGATAAATCTATTTCTTGTTCTTCGAATTCCAGACCACCGGTTTCTGGGTCTGTTCCAACAGCAACTTGTTTCGTGGGTTTTTTCCCAGAATTACGTAATTTTTCAACAGCGTCATTATATCCTTCGATATTTTGAACACCAATATCTTTTAGTTTCTTGTATCTTTCTTCCATTTCCATAACTGACCATTTCAAAGCATTTACAGAAGCATTTGCATCAGTCAAAATTGGTGTCACCAAATGTGGTATATTATCCCATAATGTAAAATCAACACCTTTGGGATCGACAATCAAAAGTTTACATTTATCCGGTGTGAAATGATATAAAATCGACATTATAATTGATTGCACAAAAACAGATTTTCCAGAACCAGTACGACCTGCAATCAACAAGTGCGGCATCTTGGCTAAATCAAAGTACATTGGATTTCCACCAATATCAACACCCAATGCCAAAGGTAATTTGTATTTGGAATTTATAAATGTCGGATTGGTTATCAAACTTTGAAATCTGACAGATTGTCTGTTCATATTAACCATTTCAACACCAATATAATTAGTACGTGGAATATGCGCTATACGAATATTTTCAGTCGCCATTGCACGTGTCATATCTTTTACTGTTTCTGTAACTTTGGAAATTCGAACACCACTATCGGGCTCAAATTCATACAACGTAACAATTGGTCCGGGTCTGATACCAACAACATGACCATAGACACCAAATTCTTCAAAATGTGCCTCTAAAGCGCTGCCGTTTCTTTTTAATTCAGGTGTAACTGTACCTTTGCTAAAATTAGATCTTTCCAAAAATTCTGGATCAGGTAATTCATAACTTGCTTCATCAACGTCGGTTTTTTTTCTAACACTGCGTTTTTTTGCAGCGACTGCTTTACGTTTTGGTTTTTCTGAAACTTCTTCTTCGTATTCTTCTTCGAACTCTTCTTCATCTTCTTGGGGTTCTGGTTCAATAGGCTTTACCAAGTGGAACACCGACAAGAACCAAATCAAAGATCTGTATGTTACACGTAAAACAGAACGTAAATCTTCAAATTTTATATTCAGCATTTTTCCAGCTATACCAAGAAAAATAACAAAGAATATAATCCCCAATATAAATGTCCAACTTCCCATTAAATAAGATAAATCATTGGCGACAATACTACCTGCGATTCCGCCAAATGATGTTGCTGGAAAAGTTGCACCCAAACCAGCAGCTCCCATACCAATAGCAATAAAACCGCGTAATAAATTATATTCAGGGGCACGTTCTGATTCCCAATTCATAACAAAAGAAACACCTGTTCTTATCATACATAAAAATAAAAACATTGATGGAACAAAACCGACACCATATCGAATAAAACCTACAATATAATCATTTATGTTTTGTGTACCAAAACTGCTGCTTACTGCGAATCCATCCAAATAAGGATTATGAAACATCAAAGAAACTAAAAACCACAATCCCAATAACAACAGGCCTGCCCCAACAACGCGCAAGCCCAGGCTTTTCAAAGCACTGGAAAATCTTTCTGGTAAAAGTTTTGAACTAGAAGCCATTAAGCGTATTGTATCATAAAATTAAGAATAATAAAAGCATACTCAATAAATAGTGCTGTTTTTACTTTCTATAAAAAAACCATTTAACCAAGTCTGCAGATACCATTCCGATAAATGCACCAAAAATTATATCCGATGGCCAATGGGCGCCATAAGATACTCTGGATAAACCAATTATGATTGCCAAACTCCATGTTGCCCACTTGTATTTTGGAAACAATAAACCCATCATAACCAAACCTGCAAAACTGGCTGTCGTATGTCCAGACGGCATAGAATTAAATGCCCATTCATTTGTAAATGGGTAAAAACCACTTTGCCCCAAAGCTTCGAAAAATACCGGTCTTTGACGTCCCAAACTATACTTTAAAAAAGAAGCTATTAAACCCGATAAAAATACAGAGCAAAATATTAAAAAACCATAATTATCTTTTGATTTTTCTATAAAATTACTATAAAAAATTTTCAGACTAAACTTCGTTGTATCTTTTTTATTATTACTCTTTGATTTTATTAATTTTTTAACAAAAATAACCAATGCAAATAAACCAGAAACCATCAACCAAATTTCACTATCATAAATCTTGTCAAAAATGGTCCAACCATACCAATTAAAATCCCGCAAAAATAAAAATAATGGTTTATCAAAAAATAAAATCCCGGCAATACATAAAACAATTGTTATTGCTAAACCAATCAATATCCAATTCCATTTAATTTTATTATTTTTTGTTAAAAACATTTTAAACCCCATTCACAAACTATTCATTTATTAACTTATCGTAAATCTTTTTATCTGTCAGAATTTTTACCGATACTGCAGATGACAAAGAATCTTCATCCATGCCACTGGTTATAACTGGACATCCCTTTCTTATTACATCTGGGGTTACTGTTTTATCATTATTAAAATCTTTTGCATGGAAATCACCATTAACAACATTTAAAAAGAATGCGCCTTGTTGTGACTGATTACGTATATTTGATAAACAAACTAATGGGAATACACCACGACCATCTATATCGTTTCCATTACCTGTCTTTATTGATTTATTCAGCAATTCCAAAGCACCACCATTATCTAAATCAATTATTGTTGCTATACGTGCATTACCAGATGTAGGCGTTCCGACTAAAACCCCGCGATTATTTTCATAAAAAGCCGATGCTATTGCTTCTGCGGTTCCACTGGTTGTATTTGACACCAAAACAACAACTGGTAAATTTGTTACGGCTTTGCCCCCTGGGACAACTTCTAATTCGGACTTAGCTGTTTGCACAACACGCATAACTGGAACCTGTCCCATAAATAATCCTGATAATTTTGCCGCAGCGCGTTCATTATCGCCGGTTGCAGCACGCATATCCAAAACAATTCCTGAAACATCGTCGTATTTAGCCAACGCTTCGTTTACGATTGAAACAGATCCGTCTGTTACACGGTGAACGACTATTTCTAATATACTGGGGGCATTATCTGCACCGATTCTGTGTATAACATCAGCATCAGCCAAAACAATGGTTGCTCGACGCAACACAACTTTTTTTTCACCAGACCCAGTCAGCAAAGATAATTTCAAAGTTCCAGAATTAAAACCTGAAAACATATCTGCCAAATCAGTATCATTTATATCTGATATTTTTGTTCCGTTTATAGTAGTTATTAAATCACCTGATTTTATACCTGCAACATCGGCACTAGAGTCTTTATAAACACCACTAATACGAAAATTACCACGATCATCACGGGCACCCTCTAGACCGACACTGGTTAATATTCTACCATCTTCTAGTACCTCGGCTTTTTTAGAATAAATATATCTACCATTTTCATCTATGCCGCGCATCAGCGCATCCACAACAGTTTGATACATTACACTTTCGCTGACCTTTCCAAACTCTGGTACTAAACTTCGAAGTTTCAAAACCAATGCTGTTGTAATCTGTCCGAATTCATCCCAATCGTTTTTTTCAGGGCGTGGATAGTTTGCAACAATTGAATCACGCCATACTAAAACAACACGATCGTCAGTTGCAGCAATATGTGCATTTGGATTAATCTTTTCCAAACTTTCAATTGCAACATTTATATTTTTTCCACCCCAACTAACTGAATCCAATTTTTTATAAATATCTGAAAAAACAGCTGATGTATCAAATACATTCAAACCGTCCTGGATAGGCGTATCTTTATCAAACAAATCAGCTGCCCCAACTGGTACAGCATATAAAACACAGGGTAAAAACATTGATAAAAACAAACTTTTTATTTTCATATTTTCACCCTTTTGATTTTATTTAGAATCTGTTTTGCGCAAGTTAAAGTGATATAAAATAACGTTTGAAATATAAATACTGGTAAGTGTTCCCATAATTATCGCAAATATCATAGCAACCGAGAAATCGCGCAATTGACCACCACCAAATGCATACAAACCAACCATTGCCAACAAAGTAGAAACAGATGTCATTACTGTTCTGCGCAACATTTCATTAACTGACAAATCTATTAAATTTGACATTGGCATTTTGTGGTATCTGTTTATATTTTCTTCTATTCGGTCATAATTAACAACTTTGTCATTAATTGAATATCCGATACCCATCAGAATAACCGCAATAGATGTCTGGTTAAATTCCAATCCCATAGCTGAAAAGAATCCGAACATTAGAATAAAATCCAAAATCAACGATACAAATGATCCGACCGCGTAACCGCCACGATATCTAATCCAAATATAAACCGCCATAAGTATAAATGAAACCAATATAGCCATAATTCCACCTCGAACCAATTCACCACCAATTTTTGGTCCTACAATCTGAACATGTGAATATTCAACTTTATCTCCCAGAATATCTTTTATTTCACGAACACGCTGGTTTTGTTGTTCATCAGTTGCACCTTTTGGTAAACCAACACGAACTAAAATTGATTTATTATCAATTGATTGCATTTCTGGTTTAAAATGCGACAAATCACTGCGCATTTTATCAATTGTATAGTCTGCTGATTTTGGTGTAAGCTCCATTGCAATACCACCAGCAAAATCAATTCCGTAATTTAACCCGCGTGTAAACAGTGACAATATCGACAGACCAACCAAAAGTCCTGAAATCCAATACGACAATTTTCTGTATTTCATAAAATGTAATATCATTAAAATCCCCTTTTTATGGCTTTTAAATTTCGCCAATTTTTTTATTTTATAAACCCTATTTTTTTATTCTTTCCATTCATATACCAATCAATAATAACCTTGGACAATACAATACATGTGAACAATGTTGTCATAATACCGATTGACAATGTGACTGCAAAACCACGAATTGGACCTGCACCAAATTGGAACAATATCAAAGAACAAATTAATGTTGTTAAATTTCCGTCCAACACAGCCTTCATAGAACGATGGAATCCTGCATCAACTGCTCGCAATGTGGGACTGCCTGATTTAACTTCGTCACGGATACGTTCAAATGGTAAAATATTTGCATCCACTGCCATACCCAATGTCAAAACTATACCAGCAATACCCGGTAACGTTAATGTCGCGCCAAACAAAGCCGATACACCAATTATCATTAACAAGTTAATTAATAAAACCGCATTTGCAATCAAGCCAAAACCGCGATATAACAACAGCATAAACACCATTACAAAAATCAAACCTGCCAATGCACCAATTTTTCCAGCTGCAATTGTATCTGCGCCCAATCCTGCACCAACTGTACGTTCTTCTATTACTGAAAGTGGTGCTGGCAAAGCACCAGAGCGCAACAATACTGCCAAATCTTTTGCACCCTGCAGTGTAAATCCACCAGAAATTTGACCACGACCACCTGGTATTGGTTCACGAATATTTGGTGCGGACAAAACTTTATCATCCAAAACAATTGCAAATCTTTCATTTACATGTTCTGTTGTTAATTTTGCAAACTTTCTGGCACCTGTTGTATCAAACACAGTTGTAACAACTGGCATATTATTTTGATCAAAATCAGCTTGGGAATCTTTCAAGTTTTCACCTGAAACTTCAACGCGCGAATAAACTGGAACTAATTGCCAAGGGGTCTCCATCAATGGTAAAAATTCAGTCCCAGCAGGTGCACGACCACTGGCCAATTGTTCAGGCGAAACATTTTCGTTAACAAGATGAAAACTCAATTTTGCTGTCTGACCAATCAAGTCTTTTATACGTTCAGGATTATCAACACCTGGCAACTGTACTAATACATATTTTCCACCCTGACTTTGAATTGATGGTTCCTTTGTTCCCAACGCATCAATACGACGACGAACAATTTCAATACTGCGCGATAATGCATCATGAATCATTTCTGATCTTTGTTTATCAGAATAAGAAACAGTTAAAGTATTTCCATGTGATTCAATATCAACATCACTACCCAGTTCGCTTTTCAAGCGACCTTTTGCACGTGAAACTTCGTCATTGTCACGAATTACCATTGAAACTTTTTCATTTATGCTATGCATATTTGAAAATCTGATTACACCCTTATCACGGTTTATCAAAGCAGACCTTGCACTGTCGTATAATTGCACAGACTTTTCTTTGAACATTGTGTCTGTATCAACTTCCAGCAACAGCTGTGCCCCACCCTTCAAATCCAAACCCAGTGAAATCGGATGAATCCACGATGGAAAGAATTTACCAGAATTAGGAAATATTGTAGGCACGGATAATAAAACACCAAATATCGCAACAAAAATTATCGCCAATTTTTTAAACATATTTTTTTACCTTTATATTTTTATTCTACGCTTGCAACTGCGTTTTTATTTACTTCTATAACAACACCTTTGGCGATTTCCAAATCGATTGTTTTTTCTTTGATTTTCTTGATGGTTCCATAAATACCAGCAGCCATAACACGATTGCCAACCTTTAATGAATCAATCATTTTTTGATATTCAGCCATGCGTTTTTTGTTTGGACGCACCATAAACAAATAAATTACTGCAAATATAACCAAGCAGTAAATTATCAATCCCATTGTGTCATTTTTAGGTGCGGCATTTACAGCATTGTTTGCTGCATCTATTGTCTGTGTATTCATAAAATATCTCCTTTTGATTATGTGGTTAAGATTAGTAAAAAAACGCCAAGCTGTAAAGCAAAATAGTTCCAAAAAGGCTATTAAGAAAGGAAAATCAAAAAAACAAAATTATTATAATATTTGACAAATATATTTATTGTATTATGCACATTACAAAAAAACATCTACTTACAAACAATTTAAATCCCATTCAAACCTATTAAAATCTTTGGTTGCAGAATATCAGAAACAAGAATTTATATTCTTTCAAACATACTGTCTAAATCAGACATTTTTATAATCTTGTAAACAGGTCTGCCATGATTACACTGACCTGCACGTTCTGTAGTTTCAATATCGCGTAATAAAGCATCCATTTGGGCATAATCCAGTTTTTGACCCGCACGCACAGAATGGTGGCACGCATAGTTTGCAAACTTCAAATGAAGTTTTTCATGCAATTGTGATGAATGACCATTAACCAAAACTTCGTCAGAAATATCACCCAGTAATTTTGTCCAATCCAAATCCCAGTCTGCAGGCTTTTCAAATATTGCAATCGAAGTGTCACCAAATTGATCCAAAACCAATCCGGATGTTTTCAATTCATCTTTTACTTCTAGAACAGCTGCTACTTGTTCTGGTTTCAGATTTACAACAATTGGTGTCAACAATGGTTGAACCTTTATCGTGTGACTACGCAACTGTTCATAAACAATTCTTTCGTGGGCGGCATGCTGATCGATTATAACCAAACCTTGATCACTTTCTGCGATTATGTATTTTTTTCCATATTGCCCAATAACACGTCCCAGTGGTCTGTCAATTTCAACATTTTCTGAAACAGAAATTTCGCCCAAAACAGGTGTGTTCAAGGTTTCAAAAAACGCCGGTTTTGATGCATGCACAGACGGAAAGTTATTTTTGAAATCCATCAAAAAAGAACTGTGTTCACTGTGATTATCAGATTGATAACTTTGTGGTTGTTGATTGTTTTCAAAATTAACCATTGTTTGCGATAATTTATCGCGCAAAGTTCTTATTATAAAACCACGAACACGATTTGGTTCTAAAAAATGCACCTCGGTCTTGGCGGGGGATACGTTTACATCAACTGACTTTGAATCCAAATTTAAATACAATGCACACAAAGGAAATTCACGGGCATGCATTACATCCATGTACGCAGCACGCAGTGCACCAACCAATACTTTGTCTTTTACTGGACGGTTATTAACAAACAAATATTGATCTATACTGGATGCACGACGATATGTCGGTTCTGATATAAACCCACGCAAAGATAATTCACCATTTGAGTTACTGGTATCGTTCAATTCCAACATTCTGTTTTGAACTTCGTCACCCATTACTGATATTATGCGTTCAGACAAAGATTGACCACGTGGAAATCGCCATCTGTTATTCAATGTAAATCCAACATCGGGCCTGGCCATTGCTAAACGTTTTACAACCTCTACCACGGACATCATTTCTGCCCTGTCGGTACGCAGGAATTTTAATCTTGCTGGCGTTTTTGCAAACAGATTCAAAACCCTTATTCGTGTACCCTGTTCCCATGCAGATGGTTTTATTGTCATAGTATTACAGTCCAAAGACCAACCATTTGAATCCAATCCATTGTACGTATCAATTATCATATCCGATACTGATGCGATTGATGGTAAAGCTTCACCACGAAACCCCATAAAATTTATATTAGATAGATCATCGGCTGGTAATTTAGAAGTTGCGTGTCTTTTAACACTTTTTAACAAATCTTCACGTGACATGCCAGAACCATTGTCAATTATGCTTATCATAGTGCGACCACCGTCTGTCACATCTATTATTATCTGATCACTACCTGCATCCAATGCGTTTTCAACTAATTCTTTTACCACACTGGCAGGACGTTCAACTACTTCGCCGGCAGCAATTTGATTTATTAAAAAATCTGGTAACTCGCGAATTGGCATTTTAATCTTCTTTGAATTTTATTTCCAAAATTTCCCACTCTTTTTCACCACCCGGCAGACGAACAACACAGGTATCGCCAACACATTTACCAATCAGTGCGCGGCCAACAGGCGAAGTACATGCAATTATACGCTTTCCATCAGATTCAACATCCGACAAAATCCTGCATTGCATTTTGTTTCCACTTTCATCTTCGGCAATTACGTGTGCACCAAAAATTACACGGTCACCAGATAAATTATCAACATCTATTACCTGGGCATTTCCAATTATTTCTTCTATAAAACGTATTCTTTTATCAATTATGCGCTGTTTTTCCTTTGCGGCACTATAATCAGCATTTTCAGATAAATCACCCAGGGAACGTGCCCATTGAACAACTTTTAATATTTCTGGTCTTTCGACTTCTTGTAAGTTTTTTAGTTCTTTCACCAGCGCATCAAACCCAGCGCGGGAAATTGGTTTCTTTTCCATTTTAACTGTCCTGTATTTATAAAGATAGTATTCATTTTAATTTTGCAATTGTCAATTGAACAGGCTATAATTCCAGGAATTATAAAATTAAATAATAATTATGTTTAGACCAAGAATTTTGACCAGATTTTTAATGACCAGATTTTTTGCTGGGGTTGGAACCGTTATGTTGGTTGTATGCGGTGTAATTCTGGCAATAACATTTGTGGAAAGATTGCCATCAAACCCAACTGCCCTGTCCGCCATTACCGAGGCCTGGGTTCGTCTATTGGAATATGTTCCTTTGTTTTTGCCGTTGGCTGTATTTATGGGAACATTATTTGCTTCGTACAAACTAACAAAATCTTCGGAAAATATAATTGTTGCCAGTGCTGGATTGTCACCATATCAATCTGCAAAACCATTTTTAATTGGTGCAGCATTGATTGGTGTTATTGCAACAACAATCATAAATCCATATTCTGTAAATTTATCTTCTGAAAATATTTCTGCTGAAAATTTAAAGTTGGTTGATGAATCAATATGGTTGCGGGAAACATCTGATAATGGAACAATTACTCTTCGTGCCAAAGATGTTCGAGTTGTTGGTAAAAACCTTGTTTTCCAAGATGCTATTGTTTTCAAACAAGGCAAAGATTTTAAATTAGAAGAAAGTATAGAAGCAACAAAAATTAAACTTTCTGAAACTGGTCTGGATGCTGCTGACGCAAAAATTTGGGATATAACAGGTACAAAGCGTACAGCTTCATGGCACGCTGACACATTATTAAATCCAAAAACTGTTCTGGACAGGTATTTACAACCAGATCAAATTTCTTTTTGGAATTTACCAAAATTCATTGAAAAAATGGAAAAAATTGGTGCATCTGTTCGTGGACACTGGGTTCAATTCTGGACACTTTTATTTTTACCACTTACAATGATTGGTATGGCCGCATTAGGTGTTGCTTTTTCACAAACTCGCCAACGCAGAAATTACAGTTTTGGTGTTAAATTCAGCATTGGTATTATAACTTGTTTTGCATTATATTTTTTAACAAACATGTTTAATGCATTGGGTGCAACCGGTGCATTACCGACATTTTTAGCTGTGATTGCACCGCCTTTTATAATTATTGCTCTGGCTGGGGTTTTCATATCAACTTTTGATACTATATAATATTACAGGGGAAATTATTATGCCACTTAGAAAAAAACATACCGCACGAAATAAAATAATTATATGGACTTTGATTTCCATATTGATTGTTTTGATGGTAATTTCATTTCCACATGCGCAAAATATGACAGAAATTGTACTATTTTCATGAATTATATAGAAATTTTCTTAGAAGCACTATCTGCAGAAAAGGGTCGTAGCAAGAAAACACTGGAAAGTTATGGCAGCGACCTGTTTCATGCTGAACAAACTTTGGGAAATTTAATTAATGTGACTGCTGATGATTTACAAAAATATTTGGCGAATTTGCCTGACAAGGCTTCATCTGTTGCCCGCAAGGCCAGCTCTCTGCGTGGATTTTATAAATTTTTAATGCTGGAAAAAATTATAAATAAAAATCCTGCTGCTGCACTGGAAATACCAAAAAGACAAAAAACTCTGCCAAAATTTCTAGGAATTGATGAAATAGATTTGTTGATTTCTTCGGCTGGTGATATAAAAAATTCGTTTCGATTGCGCGCTATGATTGAACTTTTATATGCATCTGGTTTGCGCGTGTCCGAGCTTTGTGAGTTACCAATGACTGCCATTTTGGGCGATAAATTATTGATACATGGCAAAGGCGCAAAAGAACGAATGGTTCCAATGCATCAGTCTGCGCGCGATGCGCTTTCTAAATGGTTAGAAATATCAGATGCCCCAAAAAACAAATATGGGGTAAAATACGTATTCCCATCAAATAGTTCAACTGGTCATATAACCAGGGACGGATTTTTTAAGATTTTGAAAAAGTGCGCTGTTCTGGCTGGAATTGATCCAAAAAGGGTCAGTCCCCACGTATTGCGCCATTCGTTTGCATCACACCTGTTGGCTGGTGGTGCGAACTTGCGCGCCATACAAACAATGCTGGGACACGAAGATATTTCAACAACACAAATTTATACACACGTTTTACCAGAAGCACTGCGTAATACTGTAGAGCAACACCATCCACTGGGAAAGAAAAAATGATAAAAAAATGCGATCATACTGGATGCACAAAAGCTGGAACATGTCGTGCACCAAAATCCCGTGACCTGAAAGATTATTGGTTTTTTTGCCAGGACCATGCGGCTGAATATAATAAAAATTGGAACTTTTACGCCAATATGACACCAGATGAAATAGAAGCAGATTGGGAAAAACAAACTTTTGGCAGCTCATTAAAAGATAAAAACAAGGCGGACGCAGACAGTATCGATTATGCAAATTTCATAAATGATTTTTTAACCGGGCGTTCCAAATTTGATAAATTAGCTAGTAAAAAAACTCTTCCATCTAAGATTATATCTGCATTAAAAATAATGGATCTTCCAATCAGTGCGTCATTGCGTGAAATAGGCGCAAGATATCGCGCACTGGCCAAACAGCATCATCCTGATACTGCAAAACAAAAGAAGAATGCAGAAATAGAATTCACAAAAATAAACGAAGCATATAAAACACTTCAAATTTATTTCAAAAAATAAAACCGCCAATTGGCGGTTTCTTATTACAATCTGGTGTTTATATATCCGATTGCCTCTATTGCAGCTTCGCATCCAGTACCGACTGCGGTTGCAATTTGCATTTTAATATTGGAATGAACATCACCCGCTACAAACATACCTGGTGGCAAGTCTGCAGGTGCCAAACGCCCCATATCATCGCGTTTTATATCCTCGCTCAGAAAATCTGTATTTGCTTCGTGACCGATTGCAACAAAAACACCATCACATACCAATTCTTTGTTATCCATTGTTTTTGCAATTAATTCCTGGGTTTCTGGATTTTGTAAAATGCTTTTTAATTCTGTATTAAAAATACATTCTACATTATTTTTGCTTTTTACACGATCTATCAGTACCTGTTCAGCACGGGTAAAAGCAGATCCACGATAAACTATTTTTACACTCTTTGCCAAATCAGCTAAATACAAAGCATCATTCAAAGCCGAGTTTCCACCACCAATTACCAGAACGCTTCTATCATTATAAAAGAACCCATCACAAGTTGCACAATAAGAAACACCTTTGCCAAATAATTCCCGTGCACCTTCGATTGTCAACTTTCTTGGGCTGGCACCAGTTGCAATTATGACAACTTTGGATTTATACTCTTTTCCATCATCTGCTGAAATTGTAAATCCATGTTCTCCATCACCAACAACTGACTTAGCTGATGCGAATGCAAATTCAGTACCAAAACTGGTTGCCTGGTCTTTCATAAAATGAGTTAATTCCATTCCTGTACCTTTCCAACCAGGATAATTTTCCAAAACTGCAATTCCAGCTGTTTGCCCACCCAATTTATCACCACCGATTATTAGCGTCTTTTTACCGGCGCGCGCGGTATACAGTGCAGCTGTTAAACCAGCAGGACCTGAACCTAAAATTATAACATCATACATATTAACTTATCTCCATTTTTTATCGGACACTGGTGCCCAGCATAACATACATATACAACTGTTCAAAGATATTTTTATATAGTCATAAATATTATAAATATCAATATATTGATTCGATTCATTATATATAATCTATATAAAGTTTGTA
>JAFGMU010000027.1 GCA_016927395.1 Alphaproteobacteria bacterium | reverse complement strand
TTATTCTGGTTCATATCACCATGCAATGCACATACAGAAAATTTTGCCCTATTCAATTTATTCATTAATCGTTCAGTTCCATATTTTGTCTTGGCAAAAATCAATACTGAATCTGTTTGTTTATCCAATAATTCTGTCAGAACCGAATATTTTAATTCATCAGTAGTAAGTACCAATTCTTGAACCAAATTATCTGTAACAACATTCTGTTCACCAATTGATATGCGTACTGGATCATTTAAGTATTTACCAGCTAATTCCATAATATTTTTTGGAAAAGTTGCAGACAACATCAATGTTTGATGTGGCATTGGCAATTCAGAAATAATTGTTTCTAATTGTTTACCAAATCCCATATCCAACATACGATCTGTTTCATCAATTATCAGCATACCGGTTCTGCCCAGTCTTAATTTACGTTTATTCAAATGATCATTTATACGCCCAGGTGTCCCGACAATCAGACGTGCCCCCATTTTTAATTGGCGTAATTGTTTATCCATAGAATCACCACCTATCAATAGTGCTGTTGGAATTTTTATTAAACTACCCATTATTTTTACTATTTCAGCCAGAACCTGACTGGCCAATTCACGTGTAGGCAATAAAATTAAAACAACATCAGTATCGTTTTTTAATAAATGCGCTATGGCTGGGATTCCAAATGCTGCTGTTTTTCCAGTTCCAGTTTGGGCATTTCCCAAAATATCCCTACCGGCCAATGCAGTTGGGATAACTTTTTCTTGTATTGGTGTAGGATTTACATATTTTGATTCAGCCAGTACGGCCATAATCTGATTGGGAATTCCCAAGGTTTCAAAAGTTTTCATTATTTTTCTTATTGTTAATTTATGGGTTAATAATTATGAAACCCAAAAAACAAATTTATATATGAATAAAGAATTTCAAGAACAGAACTATATATTCAAAAACAGGAAAAATCAATTATTTAATTTTTCCTGTCATATGAATCAATATTTTACATCACAATATCTTCACATTTTGCTTCGGATGTTTCTGTTTTGCAGCTGGTATTTCTACTATTATGGAACCAGCTTTTGCTGCCTGTGGTTTTGCAACTTTCTGTGATAGTTGTTGTACAAATATGACAGTTTCTGGTTTCACGACTGAATATCGCTGTTATCTGTTTTGTCATACCACCACCAGTCATCTTTGAACCGCCCAGATAACCACCGTTGTTAACTGTTACACCACCAGCACGCAATACACCTGCACCACCTTTCATTAAATCAGATGTTGTAAGTCCCGAACCAACGTCATAGCTGATTGCATATGGTGCTGTCAATGGTGTGCTGGCATTTACATCACCCAAACCACCTGCACCGCCGTTTTCAGCAATTTTCTGACACATATATTGCGCCAAGTCCGTAGAGGCATTCTTAGTTGCATCCGATATTTCTTTGTTTAGTTTTGCATTATAATTATCCTGCGCTTGACGTAACGCTGCAACAGCAATCTGCATTTTAACCTGATTCAAAAGATTTGGAAAACGACCTTCTGTTTTTTCTGATTTACCTGTTATTTGTGATAAATCACGACCTTTGACACAGTATTGAATTTCTGGATCCTGCTCTATCATTTCAATTGTACGATTTATTGTTCCAGAAATATTATTCAGTTCTTCTTCTATTGACGCCGTTATACCAGAGTAATTATCGACACCTTTGTTATTTGCCTTTACTTTGGCTATATAATCAGAGACACCAATTTCCCCAGGCGCTAATTTTGTTCCATCGTCCAGCATTTTTCCTGCAGAATCACCCATGTTTATACTGCCAAACGAAATCATTCCTGTTACACGATAAACATCACCATCTTTTTGTGAACGCAAAGAACCAGTTCCAATTGTATCATCAGCAGCAAATTTATTACAATCGGTTGTGCTGCCACAAATTTCAGCCATCTTTTTATCAACCAAATTCTGACAGTTATCTAACGCTGAGTTATCAACATTCAAGTATAATCCCATCAGCATAGTATCTAAATCATCCATTGAAAATTTCGGATTGTTTGCCTTGCAAACAACTAACTTATCAACTGGACAAATATCTTTTATATAATTGTAATCCATACCGACACAATTTGAAAAATCTTTGCCACATCTGTCTTCTGATGTAAAACAATCTTTGACTTCTTGGGTACATGCATCAACACGCATAGCGGCCAATTTATCTGTAACATAACCCCAAATCAGTGGCTCCATTCTTTCGCATGTATCAATTTGAACCTTACAAAAAGAACGTGCCATATCTGGTCTTGATAAACAAGAATCCATAGTTGCAAAACCTTTGCCAACTATGTCATCTTTACACGCCTTTTGGATACAATCGGAAATATTAGTTAAACAAGATTGACGCATTTTTGATTCTGCATTCAGTTCAGCCAATTTTATTGTTGGTGCAGCTTCACGCAGAAAATCTGGCCATACCATATCACGAACAGCAACACATTGATCCAAAATATTTTCACAAATATTTCTTTTTGATTCCAATATTTCCATTGTTGAATCGGTTATATCAAATTTGGATACGTTTTTAACCATTGTACCCGCTGTGCTGACAGCTTTATTATTTTGCATATTTTCAGAGGCAATTGTAGAAACACAATTTGTCCAATCTTTACCACAAGCATCTTCAGTTTGCATACATTTTTTAAATTCAACCATACATTGACCGCGATCATATTTATTTGCATTATCGAAACTTTGTTTTAATGCTGCACGAACATCAGACTGAGCACTGGCTAATTCCTGATCTGCAGAATTTTGTTTATCAATAATACTGTTTGCAAAAGCCTTACAATCTGAAACAATTTGACGTGAATACATTTGTTTCAAGAAAACCACATCTTTGCTGCAAGAATCCGGCATCTGTGACATACACAAATCATCGGCCGCACTGTAAAGCGCACTGCCGGTTTTATCAGCTATGTTATCCACAGCATCTGTCCAATCGACGCTATCATCAAGGGAATTTGCTTCGAACAAAGCCATCAAATCTTTTTTCTTTTGATCTTTTTGTTTTTGTGATGAAACATCATCAACAGAAATTACATTTCCAGATTCATCATACTGACGACCGCCATTAAAAATAATATCAGCCTGGGCACCTGCATTTATTTTTTCAACCTGGATTGTTTTTAAATTATTTGCATTTGATAATTGTTTTTTTATATCTGCCAGCTGCTGTTCATATTTTGCATTTTCATCACTGCAAGCACAAGTTCCGCCATTTTCATTATCAACATTACAGAATTGATCCATACATCCATAATAAGCATCATAACATTCTTGGGAATACAGACCTGTTGCTGCAACTTTTGCACGAACAGTTGTACCACTTTGTATTACAGACTGACCCCTATTGGTACGTGTTACCGTCGCAGCGTATCCAGAATCACAAACCAGGCAAACTGAAAAAGCAATCATGCCAAATACTGTAAATTTACGTACCATTTTTATTCTCTCCCTCTTATGTAAAAAACATTACATATTAACGTCTTCACATGATTCAATTTCTTGACAGAATTCTTTTATACCACTAGATGATGCACGACCACCAATAAAGCCGCCAACTGCGCCAACAACACCACCAATTGCAGTTCCCCAACCGGGTGCTATCATTGTACCTGCAGATGCACCTGCGGCCAGACCGCCACCTGCTGCTTTTAATCCGGATGTGTTTTTATCTTCACCACCCTTTTCGCAAACTTGCTGAATGCGGCAAACATGACAATTGCGCAGCGATGGTTCAAAAGCTACACTTTTCACATAACTATAATTTTTGCTTGATTTATCAGGCGTTTCAACTTGGTATGTTGATAAACAATTTTCTTCTGCTTTTTGAACTGATTGTGCACGTGACAGTTCTGCAATCTTGGATTCCAACTGACCCAACGCACGATTTTCTGCACCGATTTCTGCAATAATTTTTGCGCTATTAAATACACTATCACCCAAAGAAGACTTTCCTGATGGTTTTTTGCTATCTTTACATGCAGCAACTGTCATATCTTTTTCAAATTGTTTAAAGAAATTATCAACCGCTGTTTGTGAATTTGCGATAACCTGCCCGCGAAGTGCAATCATACCTTCTTCTGTTTCAGGAATTTCAGTCAAAGCAACAACTGTTGAATCTTTTGGTAAACAATTCATATCTGTACCACAAACCTTGCCCAGTTGTTCTGCAAAATAATTTGTACAACCTTGCAACATTTGGTAATCCATCTGCAAAATTGTAGATTGAACAATTATATTAAATTGCTTTTCACCACTGCATGATGGGAACATGGATTGTGGACATAATGCAACTATATCCGTGTTCTTTTTACCCAAGCATTCCGGAGCATCATAGTTTTTACCACATTTATCCTGCAAACATTTATCAACATCGTTCTGACAAAATTGAGTACGCAGATATGCTAACTTGTCATTAACAGAATTTTTTATTCCAGGAATCATTTCATTACATTCGTCAATGATTGGACACACACCAGCAGCAACATTAATATTTGTTAAACAGGCTGAATCTGTACTGGTTGAACAACCATCTTCCAAACACATTTGAATTTTTGCAAAGCAAGTACTACGTCTATTTTTATCAGCATATTTTGCTGCATCTGCCAATACAGTTTTGCTTTCCGCATCCCAATCTTGTAAAACATAATCTTTTACGGCCATACATTGATCCAAGATATTTTCACAAGCATTAGCACGGCGAGCCAATAAATCAGCATCCAGGCAATTTTCAAAATTTGAACCACAACCACCCTTGTCTGCTATACAAGATTTATATGCTAATAAACACTCACCACGATTATATTTATTTGTTGTATCCAACATTTTTTTACGTGCATTACGAACTGCTGTTTCAGCTAATTGTTTATTTGATTCTGCATCACGTTTTTGATCATTCAAATAATTACTGAAACTTTTGCAATCTTGAACGATCATACGGGAATAAAGCATTTCTTCCATATCTGCTGTACCACCACATGATTTTAATTTTTCTGTACAATAACTTGATGCGATTTGGTATAAATTATCACCAATATCCGCATCTGTACCCAATTCTTCTTGTTCTTTATTTCCGGAATTTACCCAATCCGCAAAGCTTAGTCCCGATGCACGCGAAGCTTTTTTCGCCTGTTCACTTTCACCAAAAACCAATTTTGCTTTTGCACCAAGATTTTCACGATCTACGCCTTCGGTATATAATTTATCAGCCTGGCTTTGGATATCCTGGATTTCTTTTATAATTCCTTTTGATTGTTCAATATTTGATGAGCAAGCACATCTGCTGCCTTCGGATTCATCTAATAAACAAAACTGGTCCATACATGAACGATATTCATCGCGACAACCATTTAATTTTGAATTATTGGTAGAATTTTGAGTATTTTCATCAAGGTCTGAAGATTTTTGCAAAGTATTTTTTTGCTCTACCGCACCAGAATTTACAGCTGTTTCAGATATATTCTCAGACGACGCAACATAGCTTTTTGCCGACGTTGGTGCCCTGGCACCAGCCTGGGAAGCCCTAGGAACACCGACCCTGACATCGCTTCTGTCTGCCGCTGTCGCAATACCGGGCAATAAAAACATACATGCCAAAAATACTTTTAATTTCATAAATACCACCTACATCAATTTACTATACAATTTTATCAAATGCTGGCGTTTGGTGCAAGCAGATAAAAATCTCTTGATTTTTAGCATTACAGTTAATACCATAGCCAAAGTTAATGAAAAGGTATTTTATGGCAAAAGATGATGTAATAGTATTAAATGGAACTGTCGAGGATAAGTTACCCAATACAATGTTTCGTGTAAAATTAGAAAACGGACATGAAGTTTTGGCAACTGTATGCGGAAAAATGAGAAAAGCCAGAATTTGGGTTAATGTCGGCGAAAAAGTTCGCGTTGAAATGACACCTTATGATCTGGACAAGGGACGTATAACTTTTGTAGAAAGAAACAAAACCGCCCCCGCACCACAACAGAAGTAATTTTCCCGCTTTTTAGCGGGATTTTTTATAAAATATCCTATATTATTTTCTTGCTCTGATTTTCATATTTTTGCTAACATTCCTCAGAGAATGAGAAAGATTTTATTTTTTATCTTTTTATGCCTTATTAGTAC
>JAFGMU010000026.1 GCA_016927395.1 Alphaproteobacteria bacterium | reverse complement strand
CATGTTCCGCATGTACAGCTGGGAATTATTGTACTGGTACAACTGCAACACGTACAACATCCGCAAATGCGGGACTGACAGCATGTAGTTCTTTATCTGGCGCAAGCCCTTCTGGAGGTACCTACACTTCGGCAACCAGTAGTACATCTAATACAGCATGTAAATATACAGCACCTACTAAAACGATAACTGGATGTGCAACTGTAACTTCACAACAAGTTACATACTCTGGTTCGGCGTGGCCAGCTAGTACTTATGGTGTTACTGCGAACGCAGGTTATGTAATTGCCAATAATAATACATCAAGTGCAACTTGTTCGCAGTGTACAAATATTGCTGCATTTTCACCTGGTGGAACGTTAACCAGTTGTATATCATGCCCTGCTCAGACAACAAATTGGGTCCGTGCGACTGGAACTGGTTGGGACAATAATAATGATTGTTATCAAACATTAACCGGCAGTAGTATCAGCACTTACTGTAACGCTGGTGTAATAAAACAAAGTGGAACAGCTTCGACCAGTGCAAGCACTTGGAACACATCGTCAAATACAATTACAACTCCATTACAAGCAGTCGCGGGTGCCTATGTAAACAGTCAGACTTGTTCACAATGTTCTGCTGGTAGATACAGCACTGGTGGAACTATTACAAATTGTTCTAGTTGTGCTATTGGTTCATATAGTGCTATTGGTTCATCTTCTTGTACAGCATGTCAAGGTGGTACAACAACAACCAGCACCGGTTCAAGTACTTGCGATGAAAATTGTTCAAATGATGATGGTTATGTAAATGATTGGTTAAGTGCTATATGGCAGACAAATAACACAGTAACAAACTTATGTGCCATAGATACATGCTTTAACGGATATTCTGTATCTGGTGGTCAATGCGTTGCAAATACTTATACTGTAACACTTAATGCAAACGGTGGAACAGTTGGAACAACATCTGTAACCGCAACATATAACTCAGATATGCCAGCAATAGCAACCTTGCCAACCAGAACCAGTTATGCATTCTTGGGATTTTATGATGCAACCACTGGTGGAACTCAGTACTATAATTCTGCTGGAACATCTTCCAATGTTTGGAACAAGACTTCAAATACAACTTTGTATGCCCGTTGGTCATTATCAACTGTTACCTGTTCTGCTGGACAATATTTACCCGGAAATTCATCAACATGCGCAACTTGTTTATCTGGATACTATTGTGTTGGTGGTTCTTATGATTTAAGTAGTAGTAGCCAAGGTTTGACATCTTGTCCGAATAATTATGACGATGGTGGGACAGGTTTGTCTGCACAAAATCAATGTAAATGGCAAACAACTGCGGGCACATATATTGCGACAGCTAATAACACGTCTGCAGCAACATGTACAGCCGGTTATTATTGTCCATCTAGTTTGGTTACATATGGTAGTACAGGATCAAGAATACTTTGTAGCTCCCTGACTGGGGTTTCAGTTGCTGGTGGTGTTTATACATCTGCTACGGGAAGTGGGGCTAGTACATCTTGTAAATATACAGCGCCAAGCAAAACAATAACTGGATGTTCAGTTGTAACATCACAACAAGTTACATACACTGGAACCAGTTGGCCGGCAAGTACATATTATGTTTCTGCTTCGGGTGGATACGTAATAGCAAATAACAGTACGGCATCTGCAACTTGTAACGCTTGTTCTGGCTCTACTTACAGTACTGGTGGTTTATCAACTTCATGTACTGCATGTTTGTCAAATTATACAATTTCCGGTAATACTGCTTCGGATCATGATTCTGTCGATGATTGTAAGATAAGTTGTAATGCTGGTACTTATATTGCAACTGCAAATGCAACAACATGTACCGATGTCGGAAATGGATATTGGGCGGCAGCAACTTCTGATATTTCACAAGGTACAGTAAGTAATCGAGAAGAATGCCCTAGTGGGGGATATGGACATTCCTCTGCACCACGCGACAGTATTAACACATGTTACGCAATATGCGATGCTGGTAGCTATATTGATTCACCAGGTTCAAACTGTCAGACATTATCTGATAATGATAAATATATAATTGAAAATTATGTTTATTATGGTGATGTTTCTACAGTTTCAACATGTGATACTGCAAACGGATATCGTATTATAAACAAGATGTTGGCTTCGGATCATGACTCTATGTATGATTGTTATCAATCTTGTTTTACAGAAGATATTACACCACCAACCGGTGCTACAAAAATACCAGCAAACGAATCCGAATATTATCCAAATTACTGCGTATATATTGCATCTTGTCCAGCTGGATATGATCCAATTGCTAGCGGGGATTTCTATGACGATAGTGGATATACAACCGATCCTTATTGTAATGCAAATTTAATGAACATAACATTTGATGCAAATGGAGGCACAATAACTGATGGTGGTACAACATATGAAAAGACATGCTTAATTGGGTCTAGTTGTGTTCTGAACGATACAACGCTTGGTAGATTCCAAAAAACAGGATATGTTTTTGGCGGATGGTCAAAAACACAATCTGGTTCGGCTGTATATCAAAATAATTCTGATATAGGAAGTTCAGAAACATCTGATTTAACATTGTTTGCTGTGTGGAATCAATGTGCGGCCGGTTATGTTTGGAACGGCAGCAGCTGTTCTGCTTGTCCTGTTGGATCATGGAAATCAGGAATCACAGCAGCCAGTGGTTCTGCTGTAACTTGCACAGCCTGCGCAGCTGGAACGACCACTGCTAGCACAGCTTCAACCAGTTCAAATGCTTGCGTATCATGCCCTGTGGGAAGTTTCTGCAGCGCAGATGGCAGCAGTATGACAAGTTGTTCTACGCTGGGTGATGGAAGTTGGACATTATCGGAAACCGGTGCACAAACATCAAATCAGTGCTATAAAAACTGCCCTTCTTACAGCGTTGTTTATGGAACTGCTATGACTGATACTGGAAATGCATTCTATCCAAATGACTGCCAATATTACTGTATATCAGAAACTGGAAACCGCGGTGAAGTCCAAGCTGGAAAGTGTGTAGAAAAATCATGTAAAAATACTTTTGAAATGATAGGTGGTGTTTGCCAATCATGTAACCGAGAAAATGCAATTTCTTATAAAACAACTGGAAATTGTGAAATTGACTCGTGTGCATCTGGATATCATCCAAATGGACAATCGTGCGAAGAAAATATTATTGAATGTGATGCGCCGAATGCTGATGAATCTAAAAAAACATGGAATTCTTCAAAAGGTTCTTTCAGTACGTGCAAAATTATAACTTGTTCATATGGATATCACTTATCATCGAACGCCTGTGTTGCTGATGAACAAACTTGTGCAATTGAAAACGGATTGGGAACAAAAACATGGGATGATTCCAAAAACGTTTGGGGTCCATGTAATGTTACTTCATGTAATCCAGGTTATACGTCCGAATATTCAGAAACAAATGAACATACGAAACCTTGTGGAGCCTGCAAGAATAAATATAGCATATTAGGTGAAGTTGCAGTCAGCAGTTATTCCCGTGAATGCGAAATTGCATCATGTATGTACCAGGGTGAATTATATAACCTTGAAAACAACGAATGTGTGCCAATATGCGACGTAGCAGGTTATGAAGATGATACAGGAACTATGAAGTGGAATTCTTCAACCAAGAAATGTGAAAGACAGTGCAAAGATGGTTACACATCTTGGCCGTCTTACAGTTTGCCTTCAACCAAGATTCCTGACACTTCTCATTCTTGATAAAAAGTAAATGAAAAAATATGACGTTATTATTATAGGTTGCGGTGCAGCTGGCTTGTCCGCTGCACGCGCAGCTTTGACAAATAAACGTAGTGTTTTAATTTTAGATATGGGGGAACGCCCTGCTCGTAAAGTTTTGGTTTCTGGTGGCGGACGTTGCAACTTTACCAACCTGGCGGTCGGAGTTAATAGATACTTTGGTAAAAATCCAGATTTTGTTCGATCTGCTTTATCAAAAGTAAAACCATCTGATATTTTAGATTGGGCAAAAAGCCACAGACTGAACTGGGTTGAAAAATCACCTGGTCAATTTTTTTGTGCAACAAACAGTGCTGATTTTGTTGAAGCATTAATATCAGATGTAAATTTGGCAGACATAAAAACAAATACTTTTGTTAATGATATAGAAAAAAAAGAAAATAAATTCATAGTTAAAACAAAAAAATCAGATTATGAATGTGACTCTGTAATTGTTGCAACAGGCGGAATTTCATATCCTGCATTGGATGTTTCTGATTTTGGTTATATGATTGCAAAAAAATTTGGACATAAAATAATTCCAACCCGTCCTGCTTTGATTTCTTTGAAAACGCCTGCATTTTCGCCAGAACTGTCAGGAATTTCTATCAATGTAGAAATTAAAATTGGAAAAAATATAATCTCGGACAGTTTATTATTCACACATTCTGGGATTGGTGGTCCGGCTGCTTATCGCGCTTCTTTATATGAATTTGATAATGGTATTTATATAAACTTTTTGCCGGGATTGGATATTTATAAATGGATTATGGATTCTAAAAAAATAGATGGAAAAAAGTCATTACAAACAATATTGATGACAAAAATGACACGCAATTTGGCAAAATGGTTTTCAAAAGATATTACCAAAAATATTGCAGATTTATCTGGCAAAGAAGTTTTGGAAATTTCAAAAAGACTGTCTGAATTTTATATCCCAGGAAATAATTTAACACGTTTAGGAATGCAAAACGCCGAAGTAACATTTGGTGGTATTTCAACAGAATTTATTTCTTCAAAAACCATGGAATCCAAATTATGTCCTGGGCTGTATTTTGTTGGTGAAGTATTAGATATTGCGGGTGATCTGGGTGGATTTAATTTACATTTTGCATTTGCCAGTGGGTTAACCGCTGGTGGATATGCTTGATTATTTTTTTATAACTCTTTGTCATTGGGTAAAAAATCTTGGAACAATTTATTTTATTTATTGGTATAATTAATTGAATTCCCAAAAAAAACCAAAAGGATCTGACCATGGCAAATCTTACCATTATTGACGGACACAGTTATATATATGGTGCTTTTTATGGTATACCTGACAAAGCTGCTACGAAAGAAAAATTTCGTATTGATGCAGTTTATGGATTTTTTGCACTTTTACGAAATATAATTGATGCCTTTCCAAAAAACAAAATATTTATAGTTTTCGATTCAAAAAAGTGGTTCCAGGAAAAATTAAAAGAAAAAAAATCAAACGAGTTAAAAGAATTACGATCGTTAATAGACCAGCAAATGATAATTCAGCAATTATTGGACAAAGTTAATATCAAATGGATTCAACACAATAAAATAAAAGCCGATAATATAATTGCTAGTCTGGCAAATTATTGGGCAAAAAAAGAAGGCAAAGTTCAAATTTCATCTGCTGACTATGATTTTGTTCAATTAATATCAAAAGATATTTCATTGGCACGTAATTTGCATGGATTAGTAACAAAACATGATGCAAAATTTATAAAGCAAAAATTCGGAATATCACCTGAACAGTATGTTGACTATCAATCAATTATTGGCGATGAAAATGACAGCTTTGTTGGAATCAAAGGTATTGGACCAAAAACAGCCGCAAAACTGTTGAATGAATATAAAAACATTTCCGGAATTTATAAATCAATTGATAAAATTCCTGCAACAGTTGCTGATAAATTAAAAGCAAATAAAAAATTGGTTTTAAAAAACGAAAAAGAAATTCCTATGACAAAAACAGTTCCAATAAAAGAATTTTTAAAAGGTAAACTGCCTGATGTGGATAAAAAACTGGTTTCAAAAAATATAAATTCTTTGCTAAATAGCGTAGGTATTAAATAAAAAATGTCGCATTTATATGCGACATTTTTTTATTTCAACCAATCATGTATTTCAGAATCACTGGGAATACGTGAAACACATTTTATTTCTTCATCAATAACCAGAACTGGAACAGTCATAACGCCGTATCCCATAATCTGGACAATATCTGTAACCTTCTCAATACTGGCATCAAAATTATTATCAGCGATTACCTTGCTTACTTTTTGTTTTAAAACTTCACAATTTGAACAACCACTGCCACTTAGAATTTTTACTGTTTTCATTTTTTATCCTTTATAAAACAATATTATAAAAATATCCTATAAACACTATCATTACGAACAGCATCAATGCAAAATAAATTAACAATTTTGGTTTCATTACTTTTCTTAATATTATCAATTCCGGTAAAGAAATTGCAACTATGCTCATCATCATTGCAAATACGGTTCCAATTGGTACGCCTTTGGTTAACAAAACTTCTGCGATTGGAATAATGCCAATTGCATTTGAATACAATGGTATCCCCAGTAAAACAGCCATTGGAACAGCTAATAAATTATTACTGCTTAGATATCTTTCCATAAAGCTTTGTGGTACAAATCCATGCATAAACGCCCCAATACCAACGCCAATAATAATATACGGCCAAACTTTGTTAATTATGTTCCATGAATATTGAATCGCATATTTTGATTTTTCGCGCAGAGTTTCTTTTATTTGGGTCACATTATTTTTATTAACTTTGATTTTATAAACATAATCTTCTACATACTTTTCCAGATGCATGCGTTCCATAATCAATCCACCCATCAAACCAATTATCATACCAGTTATTAAATAAATAACTGTGACATGCCATCCCAAACTGGTCCCCAGAATAACAATAGCTACTTCGTTAATCAGCGGCGAAGTTATTAAAAACGACATCGTTACACCGAATGGAATTCCGGCTTCGACAAATCCTATGAACAGCGGTATTGAAGAGCACGAACAAAAAGGCGTAACAGAACCCAGTATAACTGCAAATAAATACGCTAACCACTTTGGTTTATTTTTTAAGTAATCACGCACTTTTTCAGGATTCAGATAGCTTCGGAAAAATGACACTAAATAAGTTACAAAAAACAACAAAAATAATATCTTGGTAACATCTTCTATAAAAAAATGTACCGCTCTGGAAAGATATGTAGTCGGATTCAACGAAAGTAAACCATATGTAATATAATCAGCCAAATATGTAAACCACGATAAAATATTCAAACTAATTCCAAATGTGGTTACAGAATAATATATTCCACCCAATACGAATACTATTCCTGTTATTTTACGTGCCCATTTTTCGAATACAATTATTTTACTATGAATACGAGCAATGTTTTTAACACTGAACGCCAAAATAAATGCAAATAGCAAAACTGGTAGTCCCGTTCCAATACCATATAGAATCATAGCCAGAACATTTCCATGTGTTTGAATCAGATTTCCAAGAAATAACGCAGCAGAAACTGGACACAAAGCCATTGCAAACAACATCCCCAGACCAAACGACTTTAATAATCCACGTTTTTCGTTTTCTGAACTTTTTTTGATATTAAAACCAAATCCTGGGATTTTCAAAATATCCAATATCATCAAACCAATTATTATCAATGACGGTGCAACAATATATGGCATATTAACCTGTAAAAATTGTGAAACAATCGGAATTGATGAAAAACCAAAAGATAGCAATAAACCCAACAACGTATAAAGTGTTGTGCGTCCCAGCATATAAAATAATCCAGACCACATAACATAATGCGGTCGACCAACTTTTTGCCCAATATATGAAACGGCTGCGATGTTGGTTGTCAGTGTGCACGGGCTTATCGAAGTCAGTATTCCCAACCAAACAGAAGTTAAAATTAAACCCAATTCCATGATTATTCCCCCTGCCCGAACAAAAATGAATCTATTTCATAAGTTATATAAGATTTGAATTTTGCCTCGTTTTCAATATAAGTCCAGGTTTTATCCAAGTTTTTATATTCAGAACCCTGACCAGAATTTGGCTTTACCAAAACAAGCGATTGGGTATATAAATTATAATCGGTTACAAAATGTTTATTTTCTGGTTTATCTATGTTAACAACTTTGAAATCGGCTTTGTTTTTGAAATTTTCATCAAATACCTGTTTTGTATAATTTTCAATTTTATGACAGGACAGACACATAATATTTCCATGAAAATAATAAATTGTTGGACGGTTAATTTCCTGCAAAGCATGCGTAGCAGCAGAATCGTTTTTTTCTTCATTACAACCCGCAATCAACAAAATCCCTATAACAGGCACTAAAAACTTTTTGAACATTATTTACATTCCCTTTTTATTTTTTATTAATGTTATTTAACAGAAAATTACCCAAATCACGAACAATTTTTTCATTCGCATGATAGTATATAAATCTACCATTTTTCTTTTTTTCAACCAGACCAGAATTTTCCAATTCTTTCAAGTGAAATGACAAATTAGCATTACTTAGCCCCAGTTTTTCAATCAAATTACATGGACAAATTCCATCATCCCCAGAATTTGTTATCAGTTTCAGGATTTGTATTCTTGAATTCTGAGAAAGTGCGGCAAACGCTTTTGCTAATTTTCCTATATTCATAGAAAATTCCTCTTGTATTTACATTTCAATAATTATAGAAATATTTAATTATTTTATCAAGTGAAAAATATTGAATATTATTAAAAACACAATAATAAAAAAAAGTTATAAATTATAAAAAATAATATAAACCTTGCTTTATTGAAAAATTGTACTATTATTAACACGTTGATTTTATTCAATACCTATTTTATAAAAAATTTTTCTTTTGTATCATCCTAGATAAGATTTTTCTAAAAATATTAAATGAACCAAAAATCTACAACGCTTTTATAATAGTTATAAAGGCGAATAATCTTGAAAACAAAGGAAAATATCATGAAAGGTACAGTAAAATGGTTTAACGCAAAAAAAGGTTTTGGTTTTATTAAACCAGAAACCGGAACCGAAGACATTTTTGTTCATATTTCTGACTTGGAAAAATCTGGGTTAAGAACATTGGACGAAAACCAAAATGTTACTTTTGAAGTTGCTGCCGACAAAGGTCGCAAATCTGCAAAAGAAATTAAATTGGCCTAAATTAAAAAACACCCTTTATGGGTGTTTTTTTTAACCTGGCGGAGACGAAGGGATTCGAACCCTTGATACCCTTTCGAGTATACTACATTTCCAATGTAGCGCACTAGACCAACTATGCGACGTCTCCGTTATTAATTATTCCGCCGCATTTTCTGCCGCTTCTTCAACGGATGATGGTTCTTCTGCAACTATTGAATTTTCCAATTCTGCATCAATTTCACGCAATAATGGATCTTCTGATTTAATTTCCAAAGAAATATCATTTTCAGTTAAAACTGGAACTTCTTTATAAGACTGAACAAATTCGTGGCGCAAATTGTTTATATCTAATTTTTTAGATGCAATTTCACGCAAAGCAATAACAGTCGGTTTATCGTGTCCTTTTTCAACAACAGGTTCAGCCCCGCCGTTCAAGTCGCGGACGCGTTGAGATGCCAGCATTCCCAGTTCATAACGACTTTCTACTAATGGTAATGTATCAGAATTTGTTGTGCGTGCCATTGCAAAATCCTTTGTTGAAATAATTTTAAGCCTGGTTATAATGCACCACAGGTGTAAAAAATGCAAGAAAAAAATATAAAAACATTATCTTTTGGGTGTCGTCTTAACAGTTTGGAAACCGAGAAAATCCAAACAATGTTGGCACCTGTGCTTTCATGTGCCATTATTGTGAACACTTGCGCTGTCACAGCCGAGGCTGAACGCCAATCAGGACAAGCTGTACGAAAGCTGGCTCGGGAAAACCCAACTGCCCCGATTTTTGTAACCGGGTGTGCTGCAACACGAAATCCTGGTAGATTTGCAGAAATTCCAAATACAATTGTTATAGAAAATAAGTATAAACTGAATTTTGACAGTTATTCTGCGGCTTTTGCAAATTCACCATGTTATAAAACTGACCCAAAAATTGAAAAATTTAGAAACCACGAATCAAAACTGTCAAAAAAATTCATACAAATTCAAAACGGTTGTAATCATTCGTGCACCTATTGCGTTACCAGGTTGCTTCGCGGTAAAAGTGAATCTTTTCCATACGAAAATATATTGGCTGAGACAAAACAAGCTGTAAATTCTGGATTTTTTGAAATTGTCCTGACGGGCGTTGACATTGCCAGTTACGCTTTTAAAAATTCAGATTCATTAATTTTATTATCGGATGTATGTGAAAAGTTATTAAGAGATGTACCACAAATTCAACGTTTACGACTGTCTTCGTTGGATCCAGCATCCCCTGAAATATTAAAAATCATAGAATTGATAAAAACAAATTCAAAAATGATGCCGCACTTGCATCTTTCTATGCAGTCAGGCAGCGATACTATTTTACGTACAATGAATCGTCGGCACAATGCGCAAATGGTTCGTGAAATAATGTCTGAAAGATCGATATCTTTTTCATGGGACATTATTTGCGGATTTCCAGGTGAAACAGACCAGTTATTCGAAGAAACTAAAAATTTGGCAACAGAATTAAAACCAATAAAAATACACGCTTTTCCATTTTCAGCGCGCCCGGATACCGCTGCTGCAAATATGCCGGAACAAATAGATAGAAATCTGGCAAAAAAACGTGTAAAAATTATGAATGAAATTTCTGATATTAATAAATTGGAATTTATGAAATCAAAAATAAACACAATATCCAATGTATTGTTCGAAGAAAAAAATATTGCCCGTACACCTGATGATATCGAAGTTCAGATAGACGGTGATAAAATTAAGTCAAAAACTATTTGCAATGTGAAAATTTTGGGAATTTCTGATTTGCATTTTGTGGGTAAAATTTGCTAAGGTAAACGCGAGGTAAAAATATGAAAAAAATTGTTTATGTATTATCAATGGTGTCTTTTTTAGTTGTTTCTGGTTCTGCATTCGCATTTTCAACAAATGCAAAATCTGCTTATATGATTGATTACGACTCAGGCGCAGAGCTATATTCCAAAAATGCAGATGTTTTGATGCCACCTTCTTCTATGTTAAAACTTATGACTCTGACAGTATTGTTTGATGCTTTAAAATCTGGAGAGTTAAAAATGGATGATGTTCTGACCGTCAGTGAAAATGCAGATTATAGAAATCCTGTATGGGATACAGCCAGCAAAATCTGTCTAACCAAGGGTCAAAAAATAACTGTTCGTGATGCGGTAATGGGATTGATTGTTTTATCCGGTGGTGATGCAAGTGTCGTTGTTGCAGAAAGATTGGCTGGTTCTGAATCAGCATTTACAACAATGATGCAAAATAAAGCTCGCAAAATCGGAATGCCTCTTTCTACTTTTGCAAACGCCAGTGGGTTGCCAGATCCAAACAACTTGATGACTACACGTGAATTAACAACTTTGGGTACGCATATAATTTCTGATTATCCTAACTTATACCCTTTGTTTTCAACCAGAAGATTTGAATACAATAATCACAAAGATGCATGGTGCACAGAATGGGGACGCACACATACATTAAATTATAATAAATTATTATTTGTTATGCCTGGTGCTGATGGTTTGAAAACCGGTCACACAAAAGAAGGTGGATACGGAATGGTTGCCAGTGCCAAAAGTGGTGGACGCAGATTGGTTGCTGTTATTAATGGATTTCAGGCAAAAAACCATGACGCGTTGGCATCAGAAATGAAACGTTTATTAAATTATGGATTTACTTCGACAACGAATAAAATTTTCTATAACCCGGGTGATAAAATTGCAAAAATTCCAGTATGGTACGGACGCCACGAGTTTGTAATAGCGACTGTTGAAAAACCATTTGCTGTGACATTACAAAAGGGTCAAAGCCTGTCAGGTCTGCGCGTATTGGCACGTTACAATGATCCAATCCCTGCACCAGTTGCCCAGGGTGCAAATGTTGGCGAAATAATTGCAGAATTAAATGGTAAAGTCATTGCGCGTGCACCATTGGTCGCATCAAGTCGCGTCAATAAAACACAATTTATGGGTCGTGTATTCAAAAATCTGTCTGTAATATTCGGGGGAAAATAATTAAATAATGGCACCAAGAAAAAAAGAATCTTATAACTTCCCAAATCCAATGGATAACAATTTATTGGTTGGACATGTTGGCGTACTGAATTCTTTTATTGATGCATGGAACAAGCGTGACGAACACCCAATTCATCCTGTTTGGATTCTTTCTGGAATTCGTGGTATTGGAAAAGCAACTCTGGCTTATCGTATTGCAAAAATGGTCCAGGGATGTATCGGTGATTTTTTTATCATCGATATGGAAAGAAATATCGATAAAGATGGTAAATCAAAAGCAGATGGAAAAGTTATTTCTGTTTACACTGTGCGCAATATGATTGAAAAAATGCAGATGTCTTCTATGTCTGGTGGATGGCGCGTAATTTTAATTGATTCTGTCGATGAATTAAATGCGGCGGCTTCGAATGCAATGTTAAAAATGTTGGAAGAACCACCTGCAAAAACAATATTTTTATTGGTTGTACATCAACTGTCCAACGTTTTGCCAACAGTACGTTCACGCGCACGCGTTGAAAAACTGAATCCGTTAAGTATATCCGAACTTCGTGAATTATGCACAAAGTTTATCCCAGAAGAAGATATTGGTACAGCCATGCTGCGACTGGCTAATGGCAGTTTTGGGAAAATTGCAAATCTTAAAAAATCCGGTGGTGATGAAATTTATGAAGAATTGATAGAACTTTTGGAAAATCAACGTGCTAATTCCGCCGACATTATGGGAATGGCAAGAAAAATTTCAGAATATCCAGAATTGTATGGTATTTTACTGGACGCAATTGCATATTTTGGTTTATCCGATTTATATACAGAAACAACTCATAATATCTCTGATATAAACCGTATTTATTTGGAACCTGAAATTGCAATTTTTAAAATAATAAACGAAATAAAAAAATCACTTGCCACATGTTCATAGATACTCATTGCCATTTAACTGACAGATATACCAAACCAGAAGAACTGGATACAATTGTTAATGATGCAAAATCCGCAGGTGTTGGGACTTTGGTCTGTGCATGTGCTGAACCAGGGGATTTCGAAACTGCAATAAAAATTACAGAAAAATACAAAAATGTTTTCTGCACTATTGGGGTTCACCCGGAATATTCTGAAAAAACTGATGATATTATTTTACCAGACCATATTCTTGAAAATTCAAAAGTTATCGGGGTTGGTGAAATTGGTTTGGATTATCATTTTGGAATTGATAATAAAAATGCACAAATTGAATTATTTGAACAACAATTAACAATTGCTAAAAAATATAAATTGCCTGTTGCAATTCACACACGCGATGCCGAATCCGATACTATATCGATTCTAGATGATTCTGTTAGTGGTGTTATGCATTGCTTTACAGGGTCATGGAATTTGGCAAAAACTATGTTGGATCGCGGATTTTTTATTTCTGCCAGTGGTATTTTAACATTCAAAAACTCGGTTGAATTACGTGAAACATTTGCAAAAATACCAACCGACAGAATTGTAATTGAAACTGATTCCCCGTGGTGCGCACCGGTACCGTACCGTGGAAAACCTTGTACACCCGCATTGGTTGTTGAAACAGCACGCGTGATGGCTGAAATCAAAAATTTGCAAATTGATGAATTGGAAACTATACTGGAATCCAACACAAAAAAATTATATCCAAAAATAGTATTATAAAATGCCACGTCAAATTATAAAATTTGGTCAAGTTTCTGAAAACCGCAAAGCGCGGTTCAGTTATTCTATTGAAGATACAATCGAAGCAGGAATTTCTTTGACTGGTGCGGAATTAAAATCTGTACGTTATGGGTTAGTGAATATTATTGATGGGTTTGTTCAAAAACGTGGTGAAAATTTATTCTTGGCAGGTGTCGAAATTCAGCCTTTACCAACAGCAAACAAAGCTATTTATTTTGATGAACGTCGCCCAAGACAATTATTACTGCACCGTTCACAGATAAACAGAATTATTGGAAGATTGCAGGAAAAAGGCGCGACGGCTTTTCCATTAAAATTGTATTTTAACAATCGTGGAAAATTAAAAGTATTGTTGGGAATTGGTCACGGTAAAAACACCATTGATAAACGCCAGACAATAAAACAGCGCGATTGGGATCGCGAAAAATCAAGATTAAAAAAACACGGCTGATGCCGTGTTTTTTTATTATTCGGATTTCCCGATTAACGACGCATTTGTTTGCCGTTTGGTGCTGGCATATCTGGACGTCCTGGCATTTCACCACGGACTTCCTGTCTTGCTGCATCACGACCTGCTCTGAATTCATCAGCTGTGATACAGTTGTCGCCATTAACGTCAGCTGCTTTGATTTTTTCAGCCATTTCAGGGTTTGGCAATTTTGTTGTATCTAAACAACCGTTGACAAACATTTCCTGATAAGAATGATGTTTGATCATATGAAAGCGACGTCCGTCAAAATAAACGAACTTTGCTGCGGCAAAGCCGAGTGCAAATATCACAAAGAATACAATCAATTTTCTTATAAATGTGCATAATCCGCCATTTCTGCAGCAGCATTTGCAAGATGGTGCACATGTTGTTACAGGAGCTTCCATAACTGCTTTGATTTCAGCAGCAGGGGCAGCTTTTACAACTGGCTTTACTGTTTTTGGTGCTGCAACTTTTTTAGCAACTGCTTTTTTTGCCACTACTTTTTTTGCAGGGGCTTTTTTAGCAACTACTTTTTTTTCAGCAGCTTTTTTAACTGGTTTTTTTGCCATTTCACTTCCTTTTTTGTTCAACGCTTTGATTGTATTCAATATTATTTTCTAAGTAAAGAGGAATTTTTTGAAATCCTAAAAAAAATCCGCCAATTGGCGGATTTTTATAAAAGCTTTTGCAATCTATTAATTCAAAGCTTCTTTTAATGCTTTACCAGCTTTGAACTTAGGCTGTGTGGATGCTGGGATTTTGATTGCAGCACCTGTCTGAGGATTGCGGCCTGTTGTTGCTTTGCGTTTTGCAGTTGTGAATGTACCAAAACCAACCAAGCGAACTTCGCCTTTCTTTTTCAAAACTTTTGTAACTGTGTTGATAAATGCATCCAAGCAGCTAGCTGCTGTTGCTTTTGTAACATCTACTTCGTTTGCAATTGCTTCAATCAATTCTGCTTTATTCATAATGTTTCTCCTTTCGTGAGTTTTATGTTTAGGTTGTCCCGCAGATTCCAGGGACATTGCCCTTACTGCTTGTACGAATCGTAGAGAATTCGGGCTTTTATGTCAAGGGCATATTTCAAAGCCCCCAATTACCGCTTGACAGCGTTGGCGCGAACTGGTATAGCGCCGGGCGAATTTGATTCACATAAAATCCATTCACCTTTTGCACCCTGAACGTGTACACTTTTATAATGATTTGGTGTTAAAACTAATATTGTAATAATAACTGCGGACCAAAATAACATTTTCGTAAAACCCCAAACGTTTTTGAATGCATCTTGTTTGAAAGAATCTTTTAATAAATTTTGATACAGTGCCCATCCCCATGAAAATACCAACAACATCAAAGCAAAAAAGAAAAACATATTTATATAAAACACCCCAGGGCGCAAAGCGTGTGAAATTGAATCCCAGGTATTATCCGCCACAGGACAAACATATAAAGCATTTGCAGCCACATCTGTGGATAATTTATAAATTGAATCTATTGGCATAATATGCAAACCAAAAGATGATGCCAAAATAATGGCGGTTATTAAAACAACTGAAAAAAGCATCGTAGGTTTCATGTTTCATATTATATCACAAACAACTAACCCATTGCAATTTTAGAAAAATAAATCTAAAATTCGCTCATGTTGTCGAAAAAAAACTACATTATTATCGGATTAACAACTTTTGATACGGAATTTTTGCGAATTTCCGTACCTGCTATTGCAAAATTAAAGCAAAAAATATATCTGATAGTCCATAATGATAATCCAAATGCAAAAGTTACAAATTATCAAATTCGACGTTTGGGATATCGTGGACCGCTGCATATAATAAACTCTTCGCGGAATTTTGGACCATTGGAATCCAGACTTAATATACTTTTTACAATAAACGACCTGAAAATAATTTCTGATTGGATGGTCTTTGTCGATGATGATGATATAATTACCAATGTCGATATTCCAGTCGTACAACCAAACAACTTTGCAATAATGCAGAATATGGCTATAATAAAAAGACGATTGTTGGATTTATTCAAAGTAATGGATAATTATAAAAATTATACTATTGATGATGACAACATAGTTCTTGAAAGACCGCATATCGGAATTTCTGGAACAATGGTAAGAACCGGTATAATGATACATTTGGGCGAGCTGATTGACACTATTATAGATAAAATTCACGAAATAGATGACAGTCTGGGATATCGTGCACCAGATGATGCGATGTTGTGGTCATATTTGAATATGTACACTAAACATAAAAGTATTATGTCTGCACCTATTTATATGGACAGGGTTAACTATATCGCTACGAATTTAGACTCGGTTAATCATAAATATGGTAAAAGATTACTACCACCGGAAAATCAGCAAAAATATTTCGAAGGTGCAATGCGCAGGTATTGTAAACTGTTTGAAGATACGTTAAAGGAAAAGGGAAACAAATAATGACATACAATGAAATCCGTAAATTATTTTTGAATTATTTTGAATCACGTGGACACACTATTGTTCCCAGTGCATCATTGATACCGAACGACCCTTCTTTGTTGTTCACAGTTGCCGGTATGGTTCCATGGAAAGGGATGTTACAGGGTGTTGAACCATTAAAATATGGTCCACGTGTTGCAGACGTACAAAAATGTATTCGCGCAGGTGGAAAACATAACGACCTGGAAGATGTTGGTTTTGACAGCCGTCATCATACTTTTTTTGAAATGCTGGGAAATTGGTCGTTTGGTGATTATTTCAAACAGGGTGCAATTGAAATGTCATGGGATTTACTGACAAATGTATTAAAGCTGGACCCAAACCGCATAATTGTTACAACACATATAAGCGATGATGAATCAACTGAAATTTGGAAAAAGTTGACCGGTAAAGATGCAATCCGTCTGGACAAAGATAACTGGTGGGCGGCTGGGGATACTGGACCTTGTGGACCATGCACTGAAATATTTTGGGATTTTGGACCAACTGTTCCGGGTGGTTTACCTGGTGCACCAGACGAAGCCGGCAGATATGTTGAAATCTGGAACAATGTTTTTATGCAATATGACAGGGATGCCAATGGAAATTTAACACCTTTGCCAAATCAAAATGTTGATACTGGTGCGGGATTGGAACGCTGGGCGGCGGTTTTACAGGGTGTTACTGATAACTATGACACAGACCTGTTTGTAAATTTAATGAAAGCGGTCGAAGAATTAACCGGAACAAAAAAGACACTGGAAAATACACCATCGTTCAAAATTATAACCGACCACCTGCGCAGTGTTGGATTTGCAATCGCTGATGGTGTTATTCCCAGCAATTCTGACCGTGGTTATGTAATACGAAGAATTTTACGTCGCGCAATGCGTCATGGTCAAATTTTGGGACATCGTGGTGCATTACTATCAAAACTGTACCCTGCACTGGTTCGCGAAATGGGCGAAGCATATCCAGAATTGATAAGCGAAGAAAAACGTGTTATTGAAATAATTCAAAACGAAGAAAATTCATTCGCAGATATGTTGCAGAACGGGATGAAACTGTTGGAAATTGAATTGCCAAAATTAAACAGCAAAACATTGCCTGGCGACATCGCTTTCAAATTATTTGACACCTATGGATTTCCATTGGATTTGACACAAATGATTCTGCGTGACCGCGGAATCGAAGTTGATGTAAACGGTTTTGAAAAATGTATGAGTGAGCAAAAAGAACGTTCCCGTGCAGATACCAAGGGAACAAGAACATTGTGGGAATCCCGCAATGATTTAGATTTTACAGATGATAGTGCAAAATATGATTTATCAGAAACAAATTCAAAAGTTCTAGCAATATTGAAAGACGGTGAATTTGTAGAAAGCGCAAAATCTGGGGATGAAGTTGAGGTTTTATTGGATAAAACTCAGTTCTATGGAACCCAAGGTGGACAAGTTGGCGACAGTGGTGAATTCAAAGGAATAATGCACGTAAATGAAACAAATCGTATTGGTTGTCTGATTATTCATAAAGGAGTTCTGATATCTTCACTACATGTTTGGGATGATGTTATACCATCTGTAAACAGACAAATTAGAACACAAACTGCACGCGCCCATACAGCGGCACATTTATTACAGGCAGCACTGCGTATTGTACTGAATGACGATGTTGAACAGCGTGGGTCCAAGGTTTCTCCAGATTCCGTTCGTTTTGACTTTTCATTTGGTCGTGCAATGACCGCAGACGAAATTGCAAAAACAGAAAAAATTATTAATGAATGGATTGCATCAGACTTGCCCGTTAAAACCGAAGAAATGACAATGGATGAAGCCAAGGCACGTGGTGCAATGGCATTGTTCAGTGAAAAATATGGTGACACAGTTCGCGTAATTACTGCTGGTGATATTTCTTGTGAACTTTGTGGTGGAACACACGTAACACACACAGGAGAAATCAAAGCAGCCAAAATTAACAAAGAAAAATCTATCAGCAGTGGCATCCGCAGAATAACAATGTCTGTTGGCGACCTGGCTTAATAAAATAAAGAAAAAATATGAAAATTGAAATACTGGGAAGTGGCAACGGATTTGAATATAATCTGGGCAATACTTCTTTTATATTATGGAATGACGATGAATCTGATGGAATCTTGATGGATTGTGGTTATGCAGTATTTGGAACACTTCGCGATTTAGAAAAATCAGGACGTGATGTAATATCAAAATTAAGCACCGTTTTTATATCACATATGCATGACGATCACGTTGGATCTGCTGGAATATTTTCGATGTTCAGAAAAAGTGCATTAAAAAGACTGAACCGTGAAAATGAAACAACAAAATTTATTGGTATTGATATCCGACCACTTTTTGATATCACTTTAAAAGGTTCGCCTGGATTATACGAATATGATAATTCAGAAAGCTATTTTAAATTAATAAACGTATATCATGGATCTGAAATTCCAGCCTGTGGTATTATTATTAATAACATTATGTATTCTGGTGATACATATAATTCGTTATTAGATACTGACGAAGCAAAAAATGTAAAGTTAATTATTCATGAAGCCACTTTAAAAGATGGACCATTTCATACTT
This sequence comes from Alphaproteobacteria bacterium, assembly GCA_016927395.1. Taxonomy (GTDB): domain Bacteria; phylum Pseudomonadota; class Alphaproteobacteria; order Rs-D84; family Rs-D84; genus JAFGMC01. The sequence continues at coordinate 3,058 of JAFGMU010000026.1, read as the reverse complement.
TATTTGAAAAGCTAATCTCTGCTCCAAGGGAAGTTAAAGAAAAAACTTGGTTAATTCATAATTCACAAAATCATCTTGATTCTGGGTTTGAAAAAACTGCAAAAGAAAATGGATTTGCCGGAATATGCAAAAAAGGCCAAATAATAAATCTTGCAAACAATTATTAGAAGTGGCATAATGAAATCCCAAGCAAAAAATCAAGACAATAAATAGTCTTGGAAAAAATCCCCTTGTTGTATTTACCGTTTTTATGGCACAATACCTGCTGAAGGGGAAAACCTTAAGCCGCGCAATCGCAGATTCACTACAGATAAAGAATTTTTTCTTTATTCGCAATGGATTTTGTGGTTGTGCAAAACCAGACACCTGTAATAAAAATTCTGGTATAAAATGGTGCGGGATAGAATCGCACAGCACAAGTAAAACCGACAAAGCTGTATATTATACAGCAAGAAGGTTTGACGAAGTGACGGGGAGTTATAGCCGCATCGCAAAGCGACGGCGATTAATTAAATAACTAACTGCGGTTTTACGCTTGAATGTATAATATACATCCCGCGCGAAAAAACCTTGTTATTTCTTTAATTCCTTTGCTGCCATTTATATCAGAATTTGTATTACCGGTGTCCTAAACCATGAAATAAAGGATTATAAATGGTAAAAGTAAGAGAAAAAAATATAGAAGAAAAATATAAAAATAATGATGTAATAAAAAATAACGAAGTGAAAAAGACAACGGGTGCAAAAAAAACAGCTAACAAAGCTGTGCCAAGAAAAAATCCCGAAGACGATAAAAACGATGAAAAAATATACTTTATGGCCATTGGTGGTTTGGAACACATCGGTCAAAATATGTACGTTTATAAGTATAAGGGAAAATACCTGGTTGTAGATTGTGGTATGGGTTTTATAGAAGAAGAAATCGGTGCCGGTGATGTTCAATATTGCGATACAACTTGGCTTGAAAAACATAAAAAAGATGTTGTTGGATTTGTAATTACTCATGGTCACGAAGATCATATCGGTGCATTAAAATTCATATGGCCAAAATTCAGAAAACCAATTTATTGCACACGTTTTCCTGGTGAGATTATAAAAAGAACATTTAAGGGTCTGGAAATAGATTTCAGCGAAAGCAAAGATATTGTTATATTTGACCATAATGGTGCAAATTTTGACATTGCGCCTTTTCAGATTGAAACTTTCCATGTTTCGCACAGTTTACCCGAAGCACAAATGTTGGTAATAAAAACACCTGCTGGAAAGATTTTGCATACTGGGGACTGGACATTCAATGATGATATTCCAATTGAAAATCCAACCGATTGGGCACGTCTGCGTGAAATTGGATCTGATCCAAAATTATTGGCTGTGGCTTGTGATTCTACATCTGCAGACCGTCAGGAAAGGCAAACAACAGAAACAGAAGTTCGCACTACACTTACTGAAATTATGAAAAATGCACCTGGACGAGTTTTTGTAACCGGATATTCACGCAGTATTGCGCGTATAAAAATGTTTTCCCAGGCTGCCCGTGATGCAGGTCGTGTTGCCGCAATCAAAGAACGTAGCAATCCGAACCCAGTGCCATATGTTGGGTTGCCAGAATTTCGCGAAATCGGAATAGATTTTGGATATTTAGAAAAAGATGATACATATCTTCACACGGATATAAAAGATTTGCCAGCCGAAAAACAGGCAATATATCTGACCGGATCACAGGGCGAAAAATATGCAATGTTGACACGTCTTTGTCGCGGACATGTAAAAGAATTAAAATTGCAACCAACAGATACTGTTGTATTTTCTGCAATTGTTATTCCAGGGCGTGAACAAGAAGTTTCTTTTTTATATAACAAACTGGCACGCATGGGTATTCACACTCATACAATATATGACACTGACCACGTTCATGCCAGCGGACATGCAGGTCGTCCAGAATTTGAACGCTTTTATGACATTGTTCATCCACAAACAATTATCCCGATGCATGGTGAATATATAACAGAAATGCTGAATGGTAAAATGGCAATGGAACGTGGTGGCGCAAAACACATGATGTTGGTTCATAACGGTGAAATTGTTGCACTGAAAGATGGTGAAGAACCATACGTTACAGAAACATTTCCTGCTGGATTGGTTGTTATGGAAGGTGAAACCGAGCGCAGCACAGATGACCAGGTTTATAAAAATCGTAAAAAAATCGCTATCAGCGGTGCGATATTTGTAACTTTGCCTGTGGATAAACGCGGATTCTTGAAGGGTGTTCCAGAAGTGTCCAGTGCAGGAATATTTGAATCTGATACAACTGGATTTATGAAACGCCAGATTCAGATTGAAATAACCAAGGCAATAAATGGTATGTCCAAGGCAGAAAGAAAAAACCAAGAAAACCTGCGCAAGACTGTTCAAATTGCATCAAATAAAGTTGTACGTGCTTCATTGGGTGATGATAAAAAACCACAATACAATGTTCATTTTGTACTGAAATAAAAAATCGCGGGTTTTCCTGCGATTTTTCTTGATTTTTCAAATAATTCCGTATAAACTGTCCCCTGCTGGGTAATCAGAACTGAATAATCTGCAACGGCTTTTGGCATTGCAAGAGATAAGGATTCTGTATAAAAACTTGGCACCATAAAAACCAAAAGGATTAAATTATGGCAAGATTGGGTGCAAAACGTAGCACACGTAAACTGAAAATCGGACGCACATTGGGTCTGAATTTGTGGGGTCAGGCAAAATCCCCATTTAACAAACGTAAATATAAACCTGGACAACATGGTCCAACTTCCCGTGGTGGAAACAGCAGCGATTACGCAAAACAGATGAAGGCAAAACAAACCTTGAAAGGTTACTATGGCAACATCGGTGAAAAGAAATTCCGCGCATATTATTTAGAAGCTTCAAATATGAAAGGCGACACACCTCAGAACATGATTGGTTTGTTGGAACGCCGTTTGGATGCAGTTGTATATCGCGCAAAATTGGCACCAACTGTATTCAGTTCTCGTCAGTTAATCAGTCATGGTCACATTTATGTTAACGGTAAACGCGT
>JAFGMU010000025.1 GCA_016927395.1 Alphaproteobacteria bacterium | reverse complement strand
TTACTCCCTCTGCCATGCTGGATATACCAGTCAAGTATGGTGATGCTATGTTGCCCAAAGCAACATCAGAACCGATATTAGCAAGTTCCCCCTGGATATCATCCAAAGTCCAACTTTGATTATCAAACCCAGTATAGTATCCGTCTGAACCTTCTGCCCCCAACAAAGCATACGTTTTATTTGCAGAATCGTAAATTGTATATATTTCTGCTGCAACAACTGCTGCATCCGCTGCTGTACCAACCCATGTTCCAATTTCTGCACCAATTACTGCCCCTGGAACCGCACCAACTGCACCACCAATTGCCCCACCAGTTAGTGTACCAATTTCTTTAAACAGCGGATTACCTTTACCATTGCCGTTATTGGTATTATTAACATCGTTTATCAGTGATACTCTGCCACTTTGTATCGTATCAGTATTTCCATAGTTTGACAACCATTGACCGGTATCCGTACCATTTGTGTTTTCATTGCCATAATTTTTCAAATCAAATATCGCACTGCCCGTTTCACCACGATTGATTGCAGTTCGTTCGTTTTTATCATGTTGGTCAAAATTTGTGGTTTCATGATATATAACCTTCATCAATGCATTTGGGTCGGTCATATCAACATTTGCCAAATTGATTGTGATATTCTTTACAGTTCCATCATTGCTTTTATAAGAAAATCCAGCAACATTACCATAGATACTTGCCAATTTTAAATCGCCACTGAATCCACCATCTTTGGCAACAAAATCAGCAACCTGTTGTAATGCTTTTTGTGCTTCTGATGATTCATAATTTGTCAGACCATTTAAAGCGGCTACTAACTCTTGGCGTTTTTGTTGCAATTCTGCCATTTCACGGTCTTGCTGAACATAGTCACTTATTGTGTCGGTCAAACTCTTGGTATCGTCAGTTACATAATTTTCAATTGATTTAACAACTATATTATTACGTAATCCGTCACCTATTTGTTCAACATTATCTGACAGATTTTCGTGTTGGTTTGCGATTTGTGTGCGACCAGTTCCGCTGAATATTCTGTTATCAACTGTGACACTGCTGTCCAGGGCACCGGTGACTAAATCCTTGGTTATTTCTTGGGCCAGTTTTGTATCACGATTCAAACCGTCTGTATTACCTTTCGCAATCGTTATGTTTCCACCACCAATCGTCGCATGGGCACAGTTTAGTGTCAGTATTATCCCGATTAACAAAATTAGTTTCTTGAACAATTTTTTAATTAATTATTTTTTATTATTATTTTCTTCTTCTAATACTTCTAAAATTTCCCCAGTCGCCCAGTATTTATTGTCATATAATTGTCCTATACGAATTTCAAATTTCGCTCCCGGGTAAAAATTTTTTTCTATATTTTCATAACTTCTAATAAATACTTTTATTACATAGCTCTTTCCAGGTTCAAATTTATTTATATTTGTATACCATAAAAGAATTGAGTGTATTATAGGTAGCCTTTCAGTTCTGAAAAAAAACCTTTTTTTACTATAATTTCCTGTCCATATTTGCCCCCAAATACAATTTCTTGGTGATGATTGATTAGAAAAAAATAAATGCCCACCTTTCCCTAAAGAATTAACTGATAATTTTATCTTAAAATACCCACTTAGATTTTTCATTTTCATCCTTTCGGTGTTGCTTTTCCGTCTTTAATTAAAGCATTTTTCATCTTCTAATAGTTTATCAAATGAATTATAAATATTAATAATTGTATAACTACCTCCCTCCCAACCGTGGATTAAAATTATATACTTTATTTCATTATCTTGAAAAACAATACCTATATAATCATCATTAGATTTTCTTCTAGCTATAAGTAATATTTTTGCGTTATTTGATAAAAATTTAAATTTATCATCACTTCTTTTCCATTTATCATTTGCAAGAAAAAGTTCGCTATCCAACATAAAAAATAAATTAAACTTTTTAAGTTTATCTGTATATTTATATCTAATATTATTTAATTTTTCTAATTCATGATCATTCATATCTTTTAACCTTATTTTAAAGTTTTTTCTAGTAATAGCTTTGGGATTTTTTCCGTTCCATTAACAGGAAGTTTCGGAATTTGATTGGATGTTCTAAATTCAATCGCCTCTTGCCATGTTGTAGCATTCCCAAATCGTCCATTCATACTAGTAGGAAGAGTATCTAACGGATTATGAACAATCGCAGGAATTTCTGTTTTGCCTAAATTTTTCATAATAGCTGGACGAGTATTGTCTAATGTTGTAAATCCAGATTCTGTTTTTACAACATCTATCGGGTATTGTGGATTATAACCATTATTTTTAATATTATTATACAAATCAACCTTTCCCCTTCCTGCACTAGTTTGTGTATATTTCACATCATTTAAATTTATACTTACGACATCATCAACATTGGATGCAATTGTTTCTGATAAAACAGTCTTTGTTCTACCTATAGACTTTCCTATAGACGCTGCTGTTCCTAAATTACCCACAACAGATGAACCAAGATTTATATAATTACTATTTTTTGCAGAATCCAATCCCCATTCCGTATAATAATCATTTCCAACCTGATATAACTTGGTCGTACCAGTTTTAAAAGAACCATCCGACAGATAAACAGATTGTGGCAATTCAATTTGTTTTGCATTACTTAAATCTATAGCATTTCCAAGATATGCAGGAGTTCCAAGAGTTACAGCATTTGCACCAATATATATTACTCTTTCAACACCATACTGATCCCTGATATTTTCTGGAACACCAGATGATAATTTATCCCATCTTTCTGCACCAGCTTTTCCGCCATCGTACATACCATACCCCAACAATGCAGCACCACCTATTATTAGTGTGCAAGATATTGGGTCAGTACAAAAAGAATTACCAGTATTTGGATTTAAATTACCATTTATAAAATCAGAAGTTAATTGTTTATTTCCACTCTGTACCGTATCAGTATTTCCATAGTTTGACAACCATTGACCATTATCCATACTGTTGGTATTTGAATTGCCATAATTCTTTAAATCAAATATCGCAGCACCAGTTTCACCACGATTGATTGCAGTTCGTTCGTTTTTATCATGTTGGTCAAAATTTGTTGTTTCGTGATATATAACATTCATCAAAGCATTTGGGTCTGTCATATCAACATTTGCCAAATTGATTGTGATATTCTTTACAGTTCCATCATTGCTTTTATAAGAAAATCCCGCAACATTTCCATCGACACTTGCCAATTTTAAATCGCCAGTAAAGCCACCATTTTCGCCAACAAAATCAGCAACCTGTTGTAATGCTTTCTGTGCCTCGGGCGAATTATAATTTGTCAGACCATTTAAAGCTGCGACCAATTCTTGTTTTTCTTGTTGCAGTTTTGTCATTTCTGCATCTTGCTGAACATAGTCACTTATTGTGTCTGTCAAACTCTTGGTATCATCGGTTGCATAATTTTCAATCGATTTAACAACTATATTATTACGTAATCCGTCACCTATTTGTTCAACATTATCTGCCAGATTTTCGTGTTGGTTTGCGATTTGTGCGCGACCAGATTCACTGAGTATTCTGTTATCAACCGTTACAGACCCATCCAGGGCGCCGGTTATTATATCACTCGTGATTTCTTGTGCCAGTTTTGTATTACGATTCAAACCGTCTGTATTACCGTTCGCAATTGTTATACTGCCACCACCAATCGTCGCATGGGCACAGTTTAGTGTCAGTATTATCCCGATTAACAAAATTAGTTTCTTGAACAAATTAGTTATCATTTAATGTTTTTATACGGTCTGAGTTTTCTACGAACCAAATACCATATCTTCAATTCTAAAAGATAATTCTTCTAATTTTTCAAATATATCAGAATCTGCAAAAGTAATATTTTCTTCAAATGATTCAAAAATGATCGCTTCTAAAATATAGCTAATAGTGTATATATTTACTAATTTAGTATTGATCATATTTTCAATCTTCTTTAAATGCATTTGTTCAAAATAAAACTTATTTTCATATTGATTATCAATAATAATAGGTATAGAAGACTTCTTGTTTTCTAAATTATTTTTATAAGCATCAACTTCATTAGAGATATTTTTACTAAAATTCTCTATATCTAATTTTCCGTCTAAAAAATCAGTTAGTTCTTTAAATATCATGGCTTAGGTAATTCCTTTTGTTTTCTGTGTTGAAACTTATTTGCTCTATCATAAGAATCCTTATATGACTTTATTGTCTTCCCTTCAGAATTTTTTATTCTTGTATATTCTGCACGACTTTGTCCAGGCCCTTTACCAGGTCGTATTTCCGTTGTTTTTTCAAACTTACCTTCACCTATAGTTTCTTTTTTTATTTCTTTTTTTACTTTTGACAATTTTTTGATTACGGGTTCTTTAACATTCTGTGTATTTTTATACTGTTCCGAGTTTACAATATTTCTTTTAAAACAAATTCAAAATACATATCTTTCATTTCATCTGGTCTATTTTTAGATTCTTGTAATAATGCCTTTTTTATTATTTCTCCAGATACTAACTCTTTTGATTCGCCTATAAAACTTAAATCTGGCTGCAATTTATTGTCAATAATTCTAAAACCATCATAACCAAGTAATCCAATATTATTTTCATCACAAAATATAAGAAACTTTATAGCGTCTTTTAAATTAAATAAAAACACCACATCATTATTATTTAATTTTTGAATTACTGTTGGTAATTCTATTTTTTTTATATCTTCTAAAATTTTCATTTCTATACTCATATTAAGTCCTTCTTTATTTAATTTCAGTTATATTTCTAGGCCATTGCCAATGTGGATTACTCTTATCAGAAACTTGAACTACGTCACCTGTTTTATTGTTTCTTATAACATAACTTCCATCTTTTGCTTGATATAAAGTTGCAGGATCATTATTTTTTATTCCTGTTAAAGGATTGTTTCTATCATCTACAGCAGAATATTTTTTTACAGGATTTTTAATAGTATTTTCAATATCAGCTTCGTTCCATCCGCGTTTAGGCATTTGGTCTTTAATTTTTTGTTCATACTTTATTTCAATTTTATTCTGTGTATTTTTATACTGTTCAGAATTTTTTATGTTATCAGAAATATTTGCCGATGATTTTATTCCAGAAACCAAACCTTTTAAAACTTTTAGGTTTATGCCAAGTTCTGCAAAATCCAATTCCCAATAGATTGGTTCTATTGGACCATCAACAAAACAATGCCCAGGTGAACAATACAGTGTTTGACCATTTTCTAATAAAGTTGTTGTAAACTCTGATTCTTGTTTTAACTTCAAAGCTTCGGCGTCTGAATAATTACTTGTGAACTGTAACGAGCTTGTATAAGTCTTACTTACCTCTTGATTTTCTGGTCCAAACAAATCATCTGTCATTTTACCAATTTGGTCAACTACTATTTCACCAGCTGCCAATGCGGTATCTACCATAACTTTTTGATCTTGTATTATACTATCGCGATCAGATTCACTGAATATTCTGTTATCAACCGTTACGCTGCTGTCCAGAGCACCTGTTACTAAATCCTTGGTTATTTCTTGGGCCAGTTTTGTATCACGATTCAAACCGTCTGTATTACCGTTCACAATCGTTATGTTTCCACCACCAACACTGTTTGCAACTTTTTCACTGTCAGTGTATTCGTGTGCACCCTCGTGTCCCCAAACGTTCATAAACTGATCTGTATTGGTCGCAGTTCCCTGGGCTGCGTTCAAATACACACCATTAATATCAATTTACATTTTATCCTTTTGGTTTAATTAATTTTTCAAACCTGACTTAATGAATTCTACATATTTATTTAATTCAAACCCAGACAAACCGAATCCATTATGTCCTTCTTTTATAATTTCATCATTTGTTATAGGTTGTGTTTTTTTCTGTTCTTTAAAATACTCAAGAGAATTATTTATATCATAACCGCCTGTTATGTGTGTTTTTGATTTATCTAACGGAATAGAAATTTCTGTTTTTGATATAAAATCTGAAAAACTAATTAGCAATTTTTTTATAGAACCTACATCTAATTTCTTATTAAATTCTATACTTGATGCGTATTCAAGATCAAGACTATTTATATAACCTTGTATAGAATCGTGTAATATAATGTAATCCTCACTTAATCCAAAATTTAATTTTTTTAAAATGTAAATTTTATTTATAAAATTTGATTTAGATAGTATAATGTCATCATCGTTTATTATATTTTGTATATTATATAAAATTTGCAATACATTCATTTTAATCTCCTTGTTTTAATTGTCCTCGACTAACCGTCATTACATTATTAGTTTTGGCATTTGTAACAACACTTACATTATTGATGGGATCATAATAAACAAATGTCCCTGGCTTATTACCAGAAGTTGGTTTAATAGTATTTGTAATATTCTTAACTACTGTAGGCATAATACCATCTGATTGCATTTGATCTAATGCATGTCCAGAATAAGGTTGATTATCTATTATAGTTGGTTGATTGGTTTTTGGAGTTACTTCTAACGGATTACCTTTTCGACCGATCGGTGTTTTTGGAGATTTTTCACTATTTATGGTAATCACATCATCGGCGCTGGATGCAATATTTTTTGATTCTATATTTCCTAACCTTACTCCCTCTGCCATGCTGGATATACCAGTCAAGTATGGTGATGCTATGTTGCCCAAAGCAACATCAGAACCGATATTAGCAAGTT
>JAFGMU010000024.1 GCA_016927395.1 Alphaproteobacteria bacterium | reverse complement strand
CCAGAACCTTTTGTTAAACCAGATATGATTTTCAGTGTTTCTGATGCGTCTGCTCTGTTAAAGGGTGTTGTTGAAACTGCTTTTCCAGTTATTAAAATTCGCGGTGAGTTATCACAAATCACGCGCGCCAGCAGTGGTCATACTTATATGACTATCAAGGATTCTGGTGCCGCAATTTCTGTTATTGTTTGGCGTGGAACCCCGGTATCTTTCAAATTAGAAGAAGGGTTAGAGGTAATAATAACCGGTAAATTTACAACCTATCCTGCTCGCAGTAATTATCAACTGATTGCAAATGAAATTGAAATGGCTGGTGCTGGTGCAATTCTTAAAATGCTGGAAGAACGCAAAAGAAAATTGTTAGCCGAAGGATTGTTTGATGCGGCACGTAAAAAGCCTTTACCACATCTACCACAAACAATTGGTGTTGTTACCAGTCCGACCGGTGCAGCATTCCAAGATATTCAAAATCGTCTGCGTGAACGTTTCCCCGTTCATATTTTATTGTACCCCGCCACGGTTCAGGGTAATACAGCCGCAGCCGAGGTCGCAGCCGGTATAGAATATTTTAATAAAATGCAAAACGTTGATGTAATCATTGTCGCGCGCGGTGGTGGTTCATTGGAAGATTTGCTACCTTTTTCCGAGGAAATTGTTGTACGCGCAGCAGCGGTCAGTAAAATTCCATTGGTATCCGGTGTTGGTCACGAACCTGATTGGATGTTGATTGACTTTGCTGCTGACGTTCGTGCAGCTACACCGACTATGGCGGCTGAAATAGTTGTTCCGACCAAGATTTCACTGATTCAGGAAATAACAAATTTTTCACACAGATTGTCGGCCAGCTTTGCATCGCGTATTGTAAATGCCAAGCAACGTATTGAATCTATAATTGTAAAAAGCCCGAAACAAATCGTAATGGAACAAATGCAACGTTTGGACGATTTAACACGAACAATGAATATAATTGCAAATGGTAAATTGGTGACAACCAAACAACAGATACAATCAGTTTCCAGTTTTCCAAATATTTTACAAAACAGAATGATTAGTTTAAACCAGGCTGTAAATCATTTGGGTCAGATGCTTAATTCTTTGTCTTATAAAAACGTATTACAGCGTGGCTATGCAATTGTCCGTAGTGATAATAAAATTATTTCACACGTAGCCGATTTTCACACCCCTGCTGAAATTGAATTCAGTGATGGTGTTGTGAAAATCTAGTTACGAACAAGAGAAAGTTTTTTAATAAATTTTGAAGAATCGATAGAATTAAAACTTTCCATTTTATTCCAAAATTTATCGGATTCTGTATTTGAAGAAATTAATTTTATAAAATCACAATTTTTCTGGCGGGCAACAGATTCAAATTCTTGAACAAGTTTTCTTCCTATACCTTGTAATTGGTATTTTTTAACAGTATCAAGCTTGCATATTATTGCCGATTTATCTTCTATTCTTCCAACAAGTGTCGAGCAGATAGTATTCTCATCTATGCAAGTTATCTTTACATAAAAACCATCAGTTTTATCAAGCTTCTCAATATCTTTTATTATTTTTATCATATTATTTTTTTATCAAAGTTCGCGCACTGGCTATGGATTCTGGGGTAATTTTAGAACCGCTGATTATTCTGGCGATTTCATTTATGCGGTCATCACCATCAATTTTGCAAACGGTTGTTACTGTGGATTCTTTATTACTGTGTTTTTCAATTTTAAAATGACAATTTGCAAAGCCTGCAACCTGGGCACTGTGGGTTATAACCAGTGCCTGGGCGTCATTCGCCAATCTTGCCAGACGTTCACCAACACTGCTGGCGGTGGCACCGCTGATTCCGGTATCAACTTCGTCAAATACAAATGTATGTCCGGTATAATTTCCATTACCAAATACAACGCGTAATGCCAACATTAAACGCGCTAATTCGCCACCAGATGCAATTTTATGCAAAGGTGCAAATGGTGTTCCAGGATTTGTTTTAATTAAAAATGTTATTTCATCAACACCAGATGATGATACAGAACTATCTTTTCTTTCAACCATGAAATCAGCCTGTCCCAATTTCAAATCTGGAAATTCAATCAGTATGTTTTTTCGCAAAATATCACTTGCGACAATTCGTTTTTTTGTTAATTCAGATGCCAGTTTATCAAATTCTGATTTTTTGTTTTTCACATCAGATTTTAATTTTTTTAATTCAGCGTCCGAGTTATCAATTTGGTTTAATTGTTCGGACATTTCTGTTAATTTTACTGATAATTCATCAGCAGACACACGATGTTTTCTGGCTGCTGCACGAATTGCAAATAAACGCTCTTCTATTTCATCAATGCTTTCCGTATCTGTATCGGATGGTTTTAATTCATCAGATATTTCAGATACCATGTTTGCAGCATCATATAATTTATCAATTTGTTTTTGGTATGGGTTTGGATCTGTTTTTATTCTTTCCAGTGTATGAGCAACCAAAAAAATCATAGAATCTAAACCGTTTCCATTCGGACTCAGTTCAGAAACAGCATCAGATAAAATTGCAGCGTTCTTTTCAGTATTCATAATTATTGCACGACGTGTGGCCAGACTTTCTTCTTCACCAACTTGTGGATTCAAAGACTTTAATTCTGCAACATTATGTTCCAGAAAATCGCGTTCAGCCGCGGATTTTTGCAATAATTCTTCTAATTCTTTTAGTTTTTTTTCTGATTCATGAAGCTGGCTGTAATATATTTTTACATTTTCTAAAATAGATAAAAATTCTGAATCATGAACAATTGCAAATTCATCCAATGTTTTACGGTGTGTTGTTTGATCCAACAAAGAATGATTTTCAAACTGTCCGTGAATTTCAACCAGTGCATTACCAATCTGATTCAGAATTTTGATAGAAATCGGTACATCATTAACCCAGGCACGACTTTTACCATCTTGGGATAATGTTCTACGTAGAATTAAATTACCATCAAATTCAATACCATTTTCATCTAAAATATTTTTTACAACATCATTAATACTGTCGAATTCCGCAATAACCTGGGCATTTTCGCAACCATGCCTTATCAGACCAACGTCGGACCGCGCACCCAAAGCCAGTGACAGCGCATCCAGCAAAATACTTTTACCAGCACCAGTTTCACCAGTCAAAACATTCAGCCCCGAATCAAATTCCAGATTCAGCTTTTCAATCAATACAATATTTGAAATATTTAAACTAATTAACATGGGTAAATTATAAACAAACTGTCACATGTATTTCAAGGTATTTTAAGCCTAGCAAACTTCGTCTGTGGTAAAGTCATTCAACCACAAAATTATACCACGAATAGCATAATCTGGATATATTTTAACCAGTAACTTTTTATAATCGTTCATCTGGGAAATATATTTTTCACGAAATAAGTTTTTATTTACGTCTGTTTTATAATCCAAAAACACAATTGATTTTTTATCATCGTCTTTTATCATTCTATCAATGCGTCGGCTGATGAATTTTCCATCAATTGTACCTGCAATTGGTACCTCGGTCTGGGCAGTTTTTTGAAAAAATAACAAAAGATTATTTTTTAATTTTATTTGTTGTATCAATGTACTATCACCGGATTCTAAAGTGTCATCAATTACAATTTTTTGCATTTTTTTGTGTGTTTGCGTACCCGCACCTACAGCGAACAATTGTTTGGATTTTTGTGTTAAAAAATCAGAAAGCTTAATCATTGTTCAAAACCTTTATATTACCATCTTCTATTATTGCATCGGACATATTTGATAAAATATTAACCAACTGTGTATACCATGCAATTTCGGGTGGATTTTTATTAGATGTAAATCCGTAAATATATAATCTGTCGCGTGCACGTGTCATTGCGACGTACAACAATCTGTAATATTCAGATATTTTCTTGTTCAGCATTAATTCTGATGCTTTGGTCAACTTTTCACTGTTGATTTTTTGTGGTGCCCATATCCAAGCTTTTAATTTTTCTGAATCAATATTGTTATTATCGGATTCGATCATAAATATTTTTTCAGGTTTGTCACGTGGTGTGGCAATAGTGTCAATCAAGAATACCACTGGGGCTTCCAGGCCTTTACTGCCATGTACTGTAACAATTCGTACACCACTGCTGGAATCCATGTCACGTTTAATTTCACTGCCACCGGTAATAAACCATTTTATAAAATGATGCAATGTGCCTGGTTGAGTTCTTTCATATGCCAAGCATATTGTTAAAAATTCTTCCAGAGGATCTATTACTTGTGTTCCCAATGCTTTGATTAACTTCTCTCGGTTTTTATTTGTATTCAAAATTTTTGTAAAAAACGAATATGGTGCAAACGTTTTTGAATTCTCAGAAAAATCAAAAAGCTCTGAATAAATGTCTGGGTAAGTTTCTTTCAAAATGTCAAAAACAGTGACAGAGTTTTCACCCGGTTTTGTTGTTTTATTGCGTTCATTTCTTATTTTACAAATATTAAAAATATCATGTTCATTCAAACGATAAAATGGATTTTTTAATGTACAACATAAACTATAATCGTCATCATTGCTCAGACAAAATCGCAATAAATTTAACATATCCCGTATTGCTGGGAATTCGGGTAAAACTATACGATCATTTCCGGCAACATTTATACCACGAGACTTCAGTTCTTTTATTAATGGCGATGCGAATGGGTTTCTTCGCTGCACCAGAACCATTATATCATTTGGATTTATCTTTTTAGACTCAACAAGTGATTGTATTTTATCAGCAATGCTACGTAAATATTCTTTACGCGCAATCGCGGCTGATTTTTTTTCTGGTAAAATTATTTCATTATCGTCTTTCATGTGTTTTTTATCAAACCAGTAAAAATCTGTTTTTAATATTGGTCTTTTTACAATATTAAAAATAACTGTATTGATTGTACCATACTAATTTTGATTGTAAATGTATTTATACTATTGCTTTTTAATCAATATTGATATTTTCTTGCGTAATATTTTTACAATTTTTTAATAAAAAACAGTATATATTTTTACCAAAAAATGCATTTTTTTGTAAAATTATTTTTTAATAATGGGAATATAATCCGAATATTTTTATTCTTATACAACCATTGAATTATAAGGAGTTTATTAAAATATAGCATAATTAATACAGATGTTGATTGCCGCATTATGTAGATATTTCTTAATAAAAATAGCCATCAGAATATAAAAATTTATAATTCGTATTTTAATATGATAATTTTATTTGTGATTAATCAAAATTATTCATTAATGTTTTATCAGTTTTGATCTTTGGAAAATAACTTGTGTAATTCAACCAGCCCTGTTTCGTTTTGACGAAAGCATTTATGTTCATTATTAATAAAACCTGATATATCGCGAATTTTTTGATTACCAAAAAAATTATCCACAACCCTCAGAATTGGTGCGGTTGAACGAAAGCTTTGAACCAGGGGAACTTCACGGATTGTACGTAAATTTTGACGAATTTGTGATGCAATTTCATCTTTACTGTTTGCAAAAGCCAACGGATCTGCGCCCTGGAAGCCGTAAATAGACTGTTTTGTATCACCCACAACGAATAAAGAATGTGGTTTATTTTCCGTATCACCATCCGTAAAAAAGTCACCAGAAAGCAGTTTTAGTATTTCCCACTGCTCTGGACTGGTATCTTGAGCCTCGTCCACAAGTATATGACCAAGTGATAGGTCAAGTTGCGATAGTATCCATCCCATAACATCTGGTTTTGAAAATAGTTTTTTGGTAAAAAGTATTAAATCATCAAAATCAAGCGCATTACGTTCTGCTTTTATACCTTTATAGGTG
The DNA here is from genome assembly GCA_016927395.1 of Alphaproteobacteria bacterium. Lineage (GTDB taxonomy): Bacteria > Pseudomonadota > Alphaproteobacteria > Rs-D84 > Rs-D84 > JAFGMC01. The sequence goes on along the minus strand of JAFGMU010000024.1, from coordinate 15,002 downwards.
TTTGTGAATGCAACAGACAAATCAAACAATGCGATTGTGTCATCGAAAATTCGTTGGTCCAACATTTTTTGATTCAGTTTATGTACGCGTTCTTGCTCTTCGACCAGATAATCTTTCTTGCTGACATTAACTCTCTTGGTGTCATCATCGGTCAAATATGCGGTTTTATATTTTTCAAAGTTTATAGATTTATCAATGTATTGTTTTGTTAAGTTAACAATATTTAAAAGGTATCCTGCCGGCTTTTTCGATGAATTTATATCATTTTCCGCATAAAACACGATGTTTTGCAGTGTTTTGGTATCGACTTCGGTTTTATCTGGTTTTTCCAATTCTAAAAAATATCTAGTTGTATCAATAAAGTATTGTCGGTATCTAGAAATATCGTCTATACCAAAGAACATTCTGTATTGATTGCTTAATGTACCCAAAAGTTCATCAAAAGAGTGTTCTGATATGCGTTCAACTATCCTTGCAAATGCGTCCGATACATTATCCGAATTTTTATCAATGGGTGAATTTATCAGTCTGTGAAAAGCATCTGACAGCAATATTTTTTGATTTGAATCAGATACCAAATTCCATGCCGGGGAAATTCCTGCTTCTAATGGGAATCTGCGTAATATTTCTTCGCAGAAACCGTGAATAGTTTTAATTTTTAGAATGTCTGGATTATCAATATAGCTGTAAAATATATTACGTGCGTTTTGCAAATCTGAAATTGTCGGATTTTTATTTGCAGATATATTTTCCAGTAAGTCTTTTAAATCTTCATCCGAAGCCATAGCCCACTTGCGAAGCTCTGCTAGTATTCTATTTCGCATTTCGCTTGCACCGGCGTTTGTATAGGTTAAACAAAGTATTCCAGATGATATATCGTTTTCATAAGATCTGAACAGAATACGAAGCAGTCTTTGGACCAACACACTTGTTTTCCCAGTGCCTGCGTTCGCTTGGACCCAGATGTTTTCTGTTGGATTTGCAGCTATATCTTGCTCGGTTGAAAGTAAGTGTTTTTGAGTCATTTATGCCCTTGCTTTATACTGGATATTTTAGTATAAATTTTTGTGAACTGCAACAATATGTATTCATGGGAGAATATTATGGAATCTGATATTTTATTTTGGATTATTGGTGGAACATTGGGGCTTGTTATAATTGTAGCTCTGGTGTTTTTGTTTTTTATTTCACGTCGCTCGCAAAAAGTCATGGAATCATTGCTTTTATTAATGACCAGACCTGAACGTGCAAAGATTCAAGATGCTTCACGTGTATTGCAAATCATTTTGGCAGACGAAATAAATAAAATTCATAACAGTTTTAGGTCAATGCAGGAAACATTGGAATCGCAAATATCATCTGCAAAAACTTTGAAGCAAGAATTATCAACTCATAATGAAAACATTGTTACTATGGCGGATGAAGCAGCCAAGAAAATGGTGACAATGTCACAACGTTTAGAAAACACATTAATAGGATTACACAGCATTGTTGGGTCGCCAGGATGGAATGATGTTGGTGAATCAACAGAAAAATTTTCAAATCGTGTCAATGCATTATTAAATAAAATTGATACAGTTTCACAAGATACGGTTGATAAAACATCTAAACTTCAAAATCATATAGATGGTTGGATTGATTCTGGTAAAAAGCTGTCAGAACAATTAAAATCAGATGTTGAAAATAATATTTCCCAAATGAAAAATATGACAGAAGAATCTGGTTCGGTTCAACAAAAATTGACCGAGTTATCTTCTTCTACTGCTGATGGATTCGATAAAGTAAAAGTTGCAGCAGCCGATTATGAAAAATTGATGGAGAATAATGATAAGTTGTTGGGCGCGCAATTGGATAAATTGGATACATTCACAAAACAATCGAAAACATTGTTGAATAATCAAATGAACACGCTAAGCAATACAGCAAATGTTGTTGGTGGTCAGATTAGACTGGCGGAATCTTCTATTGAAAAACAAGTTAGAAAATTGGCGGATGCGGTTGAAAATCTGATGTCTTCTGCAACCACTACAGAATCTTCTATACGTAATATATCAAGTGAATTAGCAACATTAACTAACAGATTTAATGGTGAAATTAAAGAATTTTCAATGGACGTTGTAGGTGAATTAAAAACAGTTTCCGGTGTTGCAAATTCAACATTAGAAAATACCAAAGCCGCAGCTGGTGCCTTCTCGGATTCAGTTCGTGCAATGGCGGTTGGTGTTCGTGAAACTTTGATGGAAATGAATACGGCACATACTCAACTATCTGGTCAATCTGCAAACTTAATAAAAATGTCTGCTGAAACAACAGCACAATTGCAACCTTTGTCAGAATTGATTGAAAAATATTATGCAGCCCTGCCCGATTTATCTCAGGGTTCTGTTGAAATGTCAGAAAATCTTGAAAATATGGTTTTAGCAATGAATCAAAAAATCGCCATATTAAAAGACACTGTTTCTGAATCAATGAGCAACATTTCAGAATCCACAGCCAAACTGGAAAGCTTGTCAGGTCAGTCAAGACAACAGATGATTGATTTGATGTCTGATTATGCCAAGGCTGTGAATACAATGCAGACATTAAATAAACAAATGATGGTTGCACGTGCAACCGCCCCAATGGAAGCAATCAAGGCATCACCAGCTCCATCTTTTGCGCGCATCAGCAGTCAGGACTTTATTAAACAAAGTGAACGATTGATTGAAAAGATGCACGAACAGTCAATGGATTTAACTCATGCGATTGGTGCAGAAATTCCAGACGCGGTTTTGAAAAAATATCACGCCGGAGACAAAGCAATATTTTCAAAATGGTTGGCAAAAATGCTTTCTGCGGCGGATAAAAAACAAGTTCGCAATTTGTTGAAATCTGATTCTGTTTTCAATTCCCAGGCAACACAGTTTGTTCGCGGGTTTGGTAAAATGTTGGCCAGTGCCGAACAAGCTGATAATAAAGATATGTTGGTTGATACATTATTAAAAACGGACCTGGGCCAGGTTTATACAATTTTAAACAATAATTTATAAAAACTTTTTAAGGGGGGAAAGATGTTAAAAGAAATTCAGAATGAATTGATTAAAATATCTGATCCACAGGTTGCAAAAAGTGGTAGAAGATTTTTTAAAGAAGAAATAAAAATCCGCGGTGTTAAAACACCAGATGTAAAAAAACTTGCAAAAACATATTTTCAACAAATTGATAAAATGGAAAAGTCAGCAGTTTTCGATTTGTGCGAAAAATTGATACAAACTGATTACCAAGAAGAATTTTTTGTTGCATGTGAATTTTCATACCGCATTAAAAAAAATTTTGAAAAATCAGATTTTAAAATTTTTGAAAAATGGGTTAAGAATTATATAAACAATTGGGCAAAGTGTGATAGTTTTTGCAATCACACAATGGGCGAATTGATTGAAAAGTTTCCAGAATTAATAACCGAAATAAAAAAATGGACATCCTCAAAAAATCTTTGGGTTCGTCGTGCAGCAGCTGTTACTTTTATATTACCTGCCCGGCATGGTAAATTTGTTGATGATGTTTTTGAAATAGCAGACAGCATGTTACTGGATAATGAAGATATGGTTCAAAAAGGATACGGTTGGGCATTAAAAGCTGCAAGTCAAAAACGGCCACAATGTGTTTACGATTTTGTGGTCAGTCGTGTTGGCCAAATGCCACGCACAGCTTATCGTTATGCAATTGAAAAATTACCATTTGAGATGAAACAAAAAGCAATGAAATTATAAAATAACAACTAGAAATAACTAAATATTTATTATATAATGCTTTGTGCATTGAATGACCACCAATGTGAGGATTCAAACCTCTATCGTAGTTATATCGTATTTTTGCGATATATAAAATTTCCCAAAAACCTTTTGGTTGGAGGGATGCGAATAAGGATTCGTCCGAATAAGCACGCTATTCTACGAGTAGTTTGAACCTCCAACCGCCCTTAGTCACGGCGGTATTTTTTATAAAAATAACAGGAGAAATATATGCAACCAATTTATAAAAACGAACCAGTCAGAATATTGATTGATACAAAACACTTTGGTAATTGTTTGCGCAATGCTAGAAAAAATAATAAAGTTTCACTTAAAATTTTAGCAAGTAATTTTGGAATTACAAATAATGATTTATTAAAAATGGAAAATGGAAGAGTTGTTATGCATAAAGATTTTTTAACAAAATTGTTTTCAAATGCGATATCAAATATTATTAAATAAAACGCCCGATTGGGCGTTTTTATTTTGATATTTCTAATTGCTTTATAAACAGTTTAAATTTTTCGGGAATAATAGTTTCAGCTTTACTGCTTTTTATAAGCCAATCCGGATGTAAACCTGCCCGCAGAAAGTCAATTGGATCACAAGTGTTATGTCTTCTTACGATATCATCGTCAGGCATATTTGCACGTTTTTGTGCAATTTCAAAATTATTATTTGGTGGTAATAAATATGCAATTTTGAATTGATAATCTTTGTTTAATTTATGTCTAATAAACCAATCAACCAGTTGACGAGAATATCTTGGTTCAATAACGTTATAGACTAAATTCTTTCCAATATTATTAAAAACTTCGAACTCGGGTATCCCATAAAACCATTTTTGTTTACCTGGTTCCCATATGAATTCATTGACCCAACTCCAGGTTGCAAAATTATCTTTTTTATCAAAATATTCATCGCTGCAAAAATATTTATGAACACCGTCAATTTCGCCATCACGTGGTTGTCGATTTGCAGCAACAATTAAATTATGGAATAAATTTTTTGGTAAGTAATTTTCTATAAAGTAGTCTTTGCCACTTCCAGATAATCCATTAACAAACAAGAGAGTTTTTTTTCATTGTTATTCCTATTTATTATTTCTCTCTGCTCGTCTAAGAATAAATTGTTTTAAAGTTTATTACAATAAAAAAACGCCCAATTGGGCGTTTTTTTTAATCTTCCAAGAAACTGCGCAGTTTACGGGCGCGAGTCGGGTGTTTCAGCTTATTCAATGCCTTTTGTTCAATCTGACGGATACGTTCGCGGGTAACGCCAATGTATTCACCAACTTCTTCTAGGGTGCTGGTTTTATTAGTGCTCATACCGAATCTTTGACGCAGAACAGTTTCTTCTTTGGGATCCAATTCGGACAGAATCTGGGTTACAATTTTGCGCAAATTCTTTTGAGCGGCCGATGTAAATGGATTCTTGGCTGTTTCGTCAGCAATGATTTCAATTCGTGAACTGTCATCATTATCTGTACCAACCGGTGATTCCAGTGAAATCGGTTTCAGATTTACCTTCATAGCCTTGTGGATTTTATCAACCGGCAAGTAAATGATTTTAGATAATTCTTCGGCAGTTGGTTGACGACCGTATTTATGCATAAACTGACGTGAAGCACGTTGAATTTTGTGTATATTGTCAATCATGTGCACAGGAATTCTGATTGTACGTGCCTGGTCTGCAATACTGCGTGAAATACCCTGTTGAATCCAGTTTGTCGCATAGGTAGAGAATTTATTTCCCAAACGGTAATCAAATTTATCAACAGCCTTCATCAAACCGATATTTCCGTCCTGGACCAAGTCACAGAAATCCAGACCCAAACCACGGTTGCTGCTTTTTTTCGCAAATTTGATAACCAAACGCAAGTTTGCTTCGATCATTTCGCGTTTTGCACGTGCAGCTTCGGATTGACCACGGCGAACCAGTTCCACTACTTTTTTATATTCTGCTGTTGGTTGACCGGTTTCGACAGCAATTGCTGTTATGTCTTCTTGGATTTTCAGAATATCTTTATCATGCTTTTGTGCAAATTTTACCCAAGCAGGATTTTTATGCTTTAACAGCTTTTTTACCCAATTACGGTTCAGTTCATTTCCTGTATATTCAGCCAAGAAATCTTCGCGTTTGATTTTTGATGCCAAAGCCAATCTTAATAATTTGCCTTCTAATCCCATCAGCAATTTATCGCGTTTGGTCAAATGTTCCAAAATGTCAGAAACACGGTCATCATTTAATCTGATTTTGCTGACGTGTTCAAACAGTTCTAATCTCAGCTTGCAATACTTTTTTTCCAATACATCGTCTGGTTTTGCAGAACCGAGCAAGTTTTCCAAACGCTGTGATTGCAATTTCTGCATATTATTAAAGATACGTTTAATCTTTGTAAACAAATCTGTAACCATAGGAAGTAAAGATTCTTCCATAACAGGAATTGGTACACCAGATGTTCCACGTGGTGCATCTTCTTTTTTTACACCATCTTCTTCTTCAGAATCTTCGTCTTCTTCTTCATCTTCGACCGAGTTTTCTTCTAAATCATCTAAATCATCATCGTCCAAATCGTCAACATGTTCTACGCCCTTGGATTTCAAAGCCTCGGATAGTGCAGCCAATGATTTTTGTTCAGAATCAGAAGAGTACATAACTTCCAGGTTTATTATATAGCGCAGACGAATGTCATCATTCAAAAGCTGCTGATACCAATCCAACATAGCCTGAATTGTCATAGGGCTTTCACACAGGCCATAAACCATCAATCTAGATGCAGCTTCTATACGTTGTGCAATTGCAACTTCACCAACAGCAGTTAATAATTGAACGGTTCCAATTTGTTTTAAATATGATTGAACGGAATCCTGGACACCCAAAACCAAATTTCCCGTAGAACTGCGTTCCAATTGTTTCGCAAAATGTTCATAATCATCGTCGTTAACATCAACCTGCTCTGCGTCAGAATTTAACAAGTTACGGGTTTTATCACGTGGTTCGTCAGATTCGTCTTCGTAATATTGCTCCATCTCGCGTGAAAAAGAGCTGGCCTCGATTATTTCGAGACCAAGATCTTGTTGAAAAAATGCAAGCACTTCTTCACGTTCATCGGTTGGGACTTCATCCGCTTCGATTGCGTTTATAAAATCCGAGTGGGAAAGATATCCAACCTCTGCCGCGGAAGTTGCAAGTTTTTGCAAATTCTCTGGTAAAGAGTCAATAAGAAGCTTTGTTGCTTCATCGATTTGTTTAGCCATCAACGACCCTTTGGAATATTTTGATTATTTTTTTGCCTTTGAAACAGCGTCTTGCAAAGCCGATTCTGATACCAAACCCAAAACAATCGGGCTTTGAATTTGTATAGCAGAATAAGATTTATGTGTTTTATTACGTACAGATGCAACAGTTGGATTTGTACTGCGCATCAAACGTGCAACCTGACCATCTGACAATTCCGGATAATTTTTCAAAATCCATAAAATTCCACCCATTCTATTTTGACGATGCAATTTTGGTGTGTATCCGACACCTTTTTTATTTTGTTTTTTCTGTGCACTTACAATCGCATCACGCAAAGTTAAACGTTCAGATGGATTATTTTCGCATTTTTCGATATCTTCGCGAGTCAGTTGACCATTTAAAACTGGATTCAAACCCTGGATTTTATAAGTTTCTGCATCAGCGATATTTTTAACTTCCAATTCATGCAAACCGCAGAAATCAGCGATTTGTTCAAAAGATAGGGATGTATTTTCAATTAACCAAAGAGCGGTGGATTTTGGCATATACGGATAGTTCATTAAAATTCCTTTTCTTGCGCGTTGCAATATAGCTCAAAAAATCCCTAAATTCAAGCCATTTTTTTTATAATTTTTGGACCGTCTTTTGTATCGACCACATTCCAACCAGCAGAATCAATTTCAAGACGAATTTTATCAGCCAATTCCCAATTTTTTTCTGCTTTGGCTTTGACTCTCTCTTCGGCCAGTTTTTTAATTTCTTCGGGTGCCTCGACTGATTCTATATCCAGCAGTTTTTGGGCACGATTAACAAATTGTAAACCCAATAAACGGTCGATAAATTCAAATAATTTAAGCTTGGTTGCTGCATTTACCTTATTATCTTTTAATAATTCTTGTATATAAACCAAGGCTTCTGCAGTTTTCAGGTTGTCAGATACTGTATCCAAAATTTTATTATGCCATTCATCATAAACAGCATCATTAACATGTTCTGAACCCTTTGAAGTTATTAAATCTGCCACTTTACGAATAATACTTTTATAACCATTGGTTGCTGCATCTAATGCTTCAAATGAGAAATCAAGCGGTTGATGGTAATGTCCCAAAAGCAATAAATATCTGAATGCCATTGGATCATAGCCACGTTCTATTAAATCCTGGACGGTTAAAAAATCCCCAGAAGATTTTGACATTTTACCATCTTTTGATAATAACCATTCATAATGAACCCAGTAATTAACCCATGGTTTACCAACAATTGGCTCACTCTGTGCAATCTCGTCAGAATGGTGAACTTTTATGTGTTCTTGACCACCGACATGAATATCAAAATGTGGTCCAAGTAATTTCATACTCATCGCACTGCATTCAATATGCCAGCCTGGAAATCCGACACCCCAAGGACTTTCCCATTCCATTGCACGTTTTTTGTCTGTTGGTGAAAATTTCCATAATGCAAAATCAGTTGGATTTTTCTTACCATTATCATCAACGCGTAACCCACCGCGTAACTCAGATAAATTCTGTCCACCTAATGCTCCATAATCTGCAAATTTGCTGGTATCATAATAAATTCCATCACCGGGAATTTCATATGTATAACCCAGTTTTTCAAGTTTTTTTATTTGTTCAATTTGTTCTGGAATATAATCTGTCGCATGTGGCATAAAAGTTGGTTTAATAATATTTAAAGATGTTATGTCACGAATAAAAGAATCTGTGTACATTTTTGCAATATCCCACGCAGATTTATTTTCACGTGCAGCACCTTTTTCCATTTTATCTTCACCAGAATCTTCGTCACTGGTCAAATGTCCAACATCCGTGATATTCATAACATGTTTTACATCATATCCATTTTCAATGAACATACGTTTTAAAATATCACTATTAACAAAAGATCTCATATTTCCAATATGCTGGTCCCAGTAAACGGTTGGACCGCAAGAGTAAAAACCAACATGATTTGGTAATAGTGGTTTGAATTCTTCCAGTTTTCTGGACATGGTATTATATAATCTGATTGTCATCTTTGACCTTTTTCGTTTTAATAAAATTTATAAAATTTGAATATTCAGCGCAAGCGGTTTTTCAACAACCACTAAAAAAAGATCAACAACAACAGTAAAAATTAATAAATCGTATAGTCATTTCAAAAAAAGTGGCGGAGCGTATAGGATTTGAACCTATGGACCACATTACTGCGGTCACAGATTAGCAATCTGCTGCATTACCACTCTGCCAACGCTCCGTTTATCGTTGCAAAGTTGCAGATTTCCGGCATCTTTGCGATTGGTTATGCTGGGTCATTATATATAAAGCTTTTCTAAAAATCAAGCCCGAATTTATTATTTTGATTATAAATAAATACCCCGCTTTTGCGGGGATATTTTAATCTGCTGTTTTATGCTCGGGCTTGTAAATTTCTACGTCCCTGGTCATAGAAATAAACTTTTCTGCACGTTTTGCAGACAAATCTTCCAGCGGTATTTTTTGTAACTCTTTTATATGATTTAAAACACTGGTGCTTAAAATTTCCATAGTTGTTTGCCAATCTGTGTGTGCACCACCAGATGGTTCTGTGACAATTTCATCAATCACACCCATTTCAGCCATATCACGAGCAGTCAACTTCATAGCTGTTGCGGCAACTGCTTTGAATTTATTGTCCTTCCATAAAATAGAAGCACATGATTCAGGTGCAATAACTGAATAAATTGCATTTTCCAACATCAAAACGCGGTCACCGGTTCCAATTGCGATTGCACCGCCAGAACCACCCTCACCTACGTTTACACAGATGTATGGTGTTTTTATTGATAATCCAGTTGCAATCGAACTGGCCACAGCTTCGGATTGACCACGTTCTTCGCCTTCGCGGCCAGCAAAAGCACCGGCGGTATCAAATAATGAAATTACTGGTAAACCAAATTTTTCACCCAAACGCATCATACGTTGTGCTTTGCGATAACCATCAGGATTTGGCATACCAAATCTGTGTTTTTGACGGCTTTCGATTGTGCGACCTTTTTCCTGACCAATTATCACGGCCGGAATACCCCGCCAGAAACCAATACCACTGCACATTGCTGGATCTTCTGCGTATAATCTGTCACCAGCCAAATATGTCCAGTCATCAACGATTCCATCAATGTAATCCAAGAAATGTGGGCGATTTTCGTTTCGTGCCAACAATACTTTGTCATAAGCCAAAGATTCACCCATGCCACGGATTTTCTTTGAATGGTCATTTTGCGGAGTTTTAACCTGGATACTTTTTGGCTCTTTTGTTTGTTTGGTTAAAACTGCCAAAATTTTTTCCAATGTTTTTTTCAAATCTTCGCGCTTTACGACCATATCCGCCATACCATGTTCATACAAGTAATCTGCGGTTTGGAAGTTACTTGGTAATTTTTCACGAATGTTTTGTTCAATAACACGACGACCTGCAAACCCAATACGTGCACCAGCTTCTGCAATATGTATATCACCCAACATAGCAAAAGATGCTGTGACACCACCAAATGTTGGGTCAGTTAACAATACAATATATGGAATCTTGTTTGCATGCAGTTTATTAACGGCAACCGTTGTGCGTGCCATCTGCATCAGGGATAATATATTTTCCTGCATACGGGCACCGCCGCTGCATGTCACCATAATAAAAGGTTGTTTTAATTCAATTGCATGTTCAATGCTGGCGATAATACCATCACCTGCTGCACGTCCCATGGAACCCATCATAAAATCACCATTCAAAACACATACAGTCGTTTTAACACCGCCGATTATGCCATCTGCAGTTGTAATTGCATCATAACAACCGGTTTCTGAACGTGCTTCGGTCAATCTGTCTTTGTAAGAAACGCGGTCTGTAAAGTTCAACGGATCATCTGAAACTTTTGGTAAAGTTATTTTTTCCCATCCGTTGTTATCAAACATCAAATCAAATCTTTGTTTTGGTGTCATGATGAATGCGCGACCACAGCGTGGGCAAATATAGTTATTATCTTTGTAATCTTTATAGTAAACCAAACGTCCACATGATTCACATTTAATCCACATTAAACGACGAACGCGGTCGTATCGATCGCGGTTATTATTTTTTATACCAGATTTCTTACCAAACAACATTTTTTATCCGTTCATTTTTTTTGTTAATTCACGGCTGGGTTTGAACAAAATAGTTCTTCCAGCATCCAAGTGCATGGGTTGTCCCGTGCAAGGGTTATATCCGACCTTGGTGGCACGTACGCGTGGTTGAAATGTTCCAAAACCACGAATTTCAATTCTGTCACCTTCGGTAATAGATTCAATTAAATGTTCTGCAACGGTGTCCAACATAGCTGCAGCGTCTGTTGGGCGCATATGCTTAAATTGCACCTGGATAGATCTTACAATGTCAGAGCGTTTCATTTTTTCACCTTTTATCTGTTTTTTACATTACCAGTCATTATTTATATCTTAGCATATTTTAGCAAGAGTAAAGTTTTTTTTATAACATCCGAAAAAATGCCCCAATGGGGCAATTTTTTAATGTTCGTGCTTATTTTCTGCCTGTTCCAGCAGGATTTTTTGACGTTTTTTTGAAATCATATAGTAATACAAAACTGGAACTGCAAAACGGCTTAGCAGTGTTGCTGCTATTTCGCCAAATATCAAGCTGACAGCCAATCCTTGTAATATCGGGTCTGACAACATAACAAAGCTGCCGACGATTACCGCTGCGGCGGTCAACAACATTGGACGGAACCTTATCATACCTGCTTTTATTGCAGCTTCGCGTGGGGAAATACCTGCCCGTATTTCATGTTCAATAAAATCAACCAGAATAATCGAGTTTCGAACAATAATTCCGGCGCCCGCAATAAATCCAATCATAGATGTTGCAGTAAAATACATTCCTGATAATAAATGTCCAGGTATTATACCAATCAAGCTAATAGGTATTGGTAACATTATTACAATTGGTACAGCAAAACTTTTGAACCAACCGACCAACAAAATGTAAATTAACACTAATACAACTGCAAAAGCCAAACCCATATCGCGGAACACTTCATAGGTCATAAACCATTCACCATCCCATTTTATAGTTATTTTACTGCTATCCCATGGTGTTGAAATAGTATGCATAGAATATGGAATTTGTGGGGATAGTTTTAATATTCCATACACGGGGGCTTCGTCTGCCCCTGATAATTCGCTGGTGACATAAACAACTGGTTTCAGATTTTTGCGTGTCAAAACATTTGTTTCTTCGACCACTGGTTTTTCCAGAACACTGGATATGTTTATAACACCCGCTGTCATAGATGGCAGTGTTAAATCATACAAAGGATTATCAGATTTTCTTTGCTGATTGTTTATTGATAAGTTAATTGACACATCTTCTGGTGCATTTTTATCATCCAGAATCGCAACAGGTGTTTCAGAAAATACTAATCTACCAAGCTGCGCAATATCAGATGCTGATGTTCCCATAACACCGCCTGAATCAGAACGATACTTATAAACTTCGCGCGAACGCATTGGTCGTGAAGAAATATCCAAATCTACGACACTTGGTTCATTTTGGAAAATTTTATACACTTCGTTTGCCGCTTGGATACGACTATCTTCATCTGGGCCGTAAACCTCGGCAATCATTGTTGCCATAACAGGTGGTCCAGGTGGAATTTCCAGAACTTTGGACACAGCACGTTTTTGTTTTGCAAAGTCAGCAATTGTGGGACGTAGATTCGCAATCAAATCGTGACTGGATGTTTTTCTGTGTTTTTTATCTTTTAATACAACTTGGAAATCAGACATATAATCAGAATTTCTTATAAAAGTATGTTTTACCAATCCAGAAAAGGAATATGGCCCAGCCTGACCAGAATAAACCTGCACTTCTTTGACATCCGGATTTTTTAACAAAATCTCAGACAGTTCGTTTGACCATTTAATATTTTGATCCAACGAAGTTGATTCTGGATAATCCATAAGAATTTGAAATTCTTCCTTGTTGTCAAATGGTAACATTTTTACTTTTACGGCTTTGAATAACAATAAAGAAAAAGCAACCATTAATAATGCTAAAATCAAAATAAAAAAGTTACGCATTGATTTTTTATTAGTTAACAACTTGTTAATTGTTTTCAAATACATAGAATCTAGTTTTGATGGTTTATCATCTGGTTTTTTATGTTCTTCTTTCTTTTTCAAAATTCTGATAGCGGCCCATGGCGTTACAGTAAAAGCAACTATCAGTGAAATAATCATGGCAAAGCTGGCGCCTGTTGGAATTGGTTCCATGTATGGCCCCATTAAACCACCCACAAAAGCCATTGGTAAAATTGCAGACACAACAGCAAAGGTTGCCAAAATTGTTGGATTTCCAACTTCGCTGACTGCGTTAATTGTGGCGCGTGCCAAACTGATATTTTTATTAATCTGGGTATGACGTTCAATATTTTCAACAACCACAATTGCATCGTCCACCAGAATACCAATTGAAAATATCAATGCAAACAAAGTAACACGATTCAGGGTATATCCCATAAAATAATAAATAGCCAGGGTAATAGCCAAAGTTACAGGAATAGCAATTGATACAACAACGGCTTCACGCATTCCCATCGCAAACGCTATCAATAATGCAACCGACAGTGTCGCCAGAATCAAGTGATGAATCAATTCGTTGGATTTATCACCAGCTGTTTTTCCATAATCACGTACAACGGTTATTTCAACATCTTTGTTTGTGTTATATGACTGCACTTTTTGTAAAATATCACGTGATAGTGTTACTACGTTTGTTCCTTTGCGTTTTGCAAAAGACAAAGATACCGCAGATTCAGGTTCAGAATTTTTTTGATTAAAAAACGAAGCACGAATTTTTTCTTCGGGTCCATCTGTAACTTTTGCAACATCTTTTACATAAATAACCCGACCCCAACGTTGACCAATTGGAATATTTTCAACATCTTGGGCGGATTTTAATCTGTTTCCAATTTCTATATCGAAAACATTATTATTTGACCAGTTTTTTCCACTGGGAATTCTGACCGAGTTTGTTTTTATTGCATCTGCAACAGACAGTAATGAAACACCATTATTGGCCATCTTTTTTGGATCTGCGATTACGCGAACGGAACGTTTTTGTCCGCCAAGAATATCAATACGACTGATATCAGGTGTGCTGGACAGTTTGTTTGACATTTCTGCTGCAATTTGACGTAACTGATAATCTGACACTGTTTTTGAATGCAGCGTCAAAACCAAAAATGGTACATCATCAATTGAAAAAGATTTAACAATCGGACCACGTATATTTTGTGGCAATTCGCTTTTTACAATTGTCATTTTGTGATGTATTTTTACCAAGCTTTGTTCAATATCATCACCAACTTTGAAACGTACCGTTACCATACTGTTGTTCGGCATACTAGAAGAATAAATATAATCAACCCCAGTTTCACCCCATACGGATTTTTCGATAACTTTGGTTATTTTATTTTCAACATCTTTGGCGGACAAACCGTCTGCCTGGGTATAGATGTCAATCATCGGAACTGATATTTGCGGTTCTTCTTCCTTGGGGGTTAAAAATATAGCCATAATACCTGTCAGCAATGCCGCGATTATGAACACAGGTATCAAATGTGAATTCATAAATTTTTCAGCCAAGAAACCTGCAATACCACGTTTATAAGTTTTTACATTTTTTTCGTTTTTCATTTTATATCTCGAATTTTGATTGGGTTATTGAATATACGTTTTGTTGTAACAAATTAAGTTCCGAATCACGCAAGTTTTGAATAACGTCAGTTCTGCGTGATAATACTTCCAACCACTGCAATACATTGATTACACCGTTCTTGAACATTTTATTAGTTTGGGTTGTTTGATTTACCAGTAATTCGTAACTTTCTTTCATCAAGTCCACAGACTTTTTGCTTGCCTCTAACGAAGATAATAAACTGTTACGAGCAGCACTTTCATT
>JAFGMU010000023.1 GCA_016927395.1 Alphaproteobacteria bacterium | reverse complement strand
TCTGCTTTTGATTCTAATAACACTATCAAAGGTGTTACAAACCCAACAACATTGGCAGATATCAAATACGGTTGCGAAGCAGTTGTTAACAATGATGCATATTGTAAATATTCAGTTGCAACTTTCCAGTCTGCAACTGGTATTCTGGACTTTTTATCAGGCAGCTTGTTTGATGTTTTATTCACAGCAGCAGATGATAAAACAGCAACAAATCCAGACGCTGTTGGTGCAGTTGCAACATTGAATTCTAAATTATCATTGTCATATAACCAATCTTCTTTGGATAATATGAAAAAACAATGCCAGGCAATTGCCACAGGTTGCGTAAAATCAATGTGCGGAACAGATTATGCTAATTGCTATCGCAACAGAACTGATGTTTATTCAACATTGACAAACACTGGTGATAATTCTTTTGATAAAAGCATGAACAAAGTAGGCGGTGTTTTGGATCATACCGTAATATTGGGATTGTGCTTGAACACTGTTAAAAATAATCCAGTATGCGAAGAACACATCAAGGCCGAAGCTGCACGTAGAACCGCAGGTACAGGTACAGCTGATTCTTGGAATGCCGGGGCAAACGGTACAAACACACGTGACGGTTGGTTGGGTGCTGGCACATTTGGTGCAACTGCAACTGGCGACACAATCCAGGACGTTGATGCAGATGGTAACTTGTTATGCACAACAGGTGCAAGTAATGCAGGTGACAGCGGACGTTGTGATGATTCCAGCGGCAGATACATCTATCCAAGAATGGTATCAGAAAGCGCTTATAACATCGCACAAACAGAACGCAGTGTATTTAACGACTTGGTATATGATTTAGAAGTCGAAGCCCAGGCAAAATACAATGCCAAGCTGACAAAACAACAGAATATGTGTATGTCAAACAACGAAGGTGGTATTATTGGTTCCCGCGAAAATGGCAGCACATTTATGTGGGTAAAATTGAAAAATTCAAAAGTCCCTTCGAATTACGCTATGAACGGATTAAAGAACAACCAATTCGTGGCCAGCAATGATATTTATGGCAGCTTCTGCCGTGTACGCGTAACTTTGCAGTCTGATGATAAATATATCCAAGATGCAATTAATGCTGGTAAAGATTGGTCCACAGCATACTTTGCAACAGGTGATACATTCACATGCGGCAGCTGGATTCCAAACAGCGAATTGGAAGCTATTTCCAAAAAGTTTGCATCATCACAGACTGATACAAACAGTAATGGTGATTTGAAAAAGGGTCAGAAGTGGGCTGTTGCAGGAACAACTATATTGGGTGCAATCGGTGGTGGTGTTGCAACTAATTACCTGCAAAACAAAACTGGACTTGGCGGATTGTTAAAAACAGATAATCAAAAAACGAATGCTAATGTTGATAACAATAATTTGAACATTCAAAAATGTAGGGATGAAGTGTCTGCAAAAAGACAAAAAGTCACATCTGATGAAGATGAAAAAATTTCAAAAATACTTGCCAAGCTTGATAAAGCTCTTGCTGATTTAGTAGGAACGGAAGCAACAACAAACCCAGAAATTGAAAAGTTGCAATCCGAACTAACTGATGCACAAAAACATAAAGTTAATGCATTGAAAGAAATGGACACATTATATTCAAATTGTGGAAGTATTAAAGAAAAGGCTACCAAAGATTGGGGTGATGGAACTGGCAAAACTGTTGTAAATGCTGCTGGTGCTGTTGTTGGTGGTACTGTTCTGGGTATCGGTACTGCACAGGTTATGAAATCCGTAAATCGTTCAAACTTTGATGCGGAACAACAGGCATGGATGAATGATGTTGGTAACCATATCCGTTGCTATATCGGTTCTGACGAAGTCGGTATGTACAGCGATATAATCAGTACTGAAATGGAATAATTAAACCAAACTTGATAAAAAACCGCCGATTGGCGGTTTTTTATTAAAGCCTAAGATTAAATATCGACCAATTATTATTAAATAAAGTTTCCAACTTTATTTAAATCCATAACAAATAAATACAAACTAACCCATTTTATTTTATTAAAATCCAATATATTTATATTGTCTACTATAGTAGACAGTTTTTTATATTCGATTTAATTTTATTACAAGGGAAAACAAAGAAATACTAAACTGTTGCTATTTATAAATAAAATCTGTTTATTTACTTGCCTAAACATTTCTATCATGATTATGAAGTAAAAATACTATGCTGTGAACAAAAAACAAAACGATAATCTTATATTAAAAAGTTATATATTAAAAATTGATAACAATTTAAAATAAAAAACCCGCCATTTGGCGGGATTTTTTATTTCATATCTGCAATAAGCCGGGTTAGCCTATTCATATTTTCAGTATCATTTAATGCGACAGCAATTGTATATGAAGATTCTAAATCACTTTTTGCAGAACTTAAATCGCCCATATTTACACTAAGTGCTGCGGATTTTTCAAAATACCCCATTGCACGACGCGATAAATCTTCGCGTTCTTCTTGGGTTTTTGATCCCTGTATCTGTTCTGATATAATACGAACCGCAGAAATATAGTCATTTGATGCTTCTTTGTATCTGCCCAATGCAGTATATGCTTCTGCACGTTCTGCATAAACAGATGGACTTATCATACCTTCTGGTCTGGATAAAGAGTTTGTATAATCAGCAATTGCACCTTCCCAGTTTTTTAACCACAAATTCAACTGTCCGCGTTTGGCATAAATATCGCGAAGCTGCAAAGAATCATTTGGTCGAACCGCACGTGCTGCCAATGCATTGTTTATATCAGATAATGCAGACGAATAATCTTCCATTCTGGTGTATAACAAAGCACGATCATAAAATGCAGCAGAGTTTAAAGAATCTAATTCTATTGCGGAATTAAAATCATCCATTGCCTGATTATAATTTCCAGATTGCATATATGCCTCGCCACGAAGAACGAATGCATTGGCATCCGGATTGTCGGCCTGGATTGCAACAGTCAAATCTGAAATTGCATCGTCTATATTTCCTGACATCAATTTTGCCTTGCCTGAATTCATATACTCGGCCGGTTTCATTAATGACTCTTCGGTTATTTCAACATTA
>JAFGMU010000022.1 GCA_016927395.1 Alphaproteobacteria bacterium | reverse complement strand
TTAACATTGGGTGATGTGTCCAAGCTTTCTATTGCATTAGATAACATAAGTCATGTAACAGATGGAATTGAAAAAATAAAGCGTTCAATAATATCCGCTGTGGCATATCCGTTATTTTTATTAGTTTTGACTTTTGGTATAATTGTTATGGTTGGTTTGTATTTAGTGCCACCATTGCGCGAAGCTGCTGGTAACGATATTATTTGGCGCGGTACAGCATATTCTTTGGTTTGGTTGGCGGATTTTTCAAAAAATAATTGGTATCTTTTTGCAATCGGTTTTGTAAGTATAATTTTATTAATATGGTTTAGTCTAGCTAATTGGTCAGGTAAGTTGCGCAGTTTCTTTGATAAATTACCACCATGGAATATGTATAAAATTCAAGCGTCTGTTGGTTGGTTAATTTCTTTGTCTGCTATGGTGGCTTCGGGTTGCACAATACCATCAGCAATAAAGATGTTATCAGATAATTCCACCAGATATTTAAGAAGTATTTTAGATTATTCACTTCATTTTATTGCTAATGGAGATAATCTGGGGGTTGCACTTGCAAACACGCGTCGTGGATTTCCAAACGAAGAAATAATAGGTGATTTATCAATTTATGCAGATATGAATGCGTTTGACCAAAATCTTTCAAAAATAGCAAATGATTATCTGGATGAATCGATCAGACGTGTCAGTTCTATTTCTAATACACTGAACAGTGTTGGTATACTATTAGTATCAGTAATTATAGCATGGGTTGTTTTTGGAACATTTCAAATGCAGGATCAGATAACCGCGGCTTTGACATAACGAATTATATTTAATAAAAAACCGGCATTTTGCCGGTTTTTTATTAAACCATAAATGGCAGATTTTCCAGATTACCTTCGGCTACGCGAACATTTACATCAATCATCATAAATATTGGTTCATTCTTATGGTTTTGTTCATCTGGGAAAATATGTGTTGATAATAAGTGACTGGTATTAACGGACATTCTGGTAACTAAATGATCGTCATCCAAAAGGGTATAAATTGGCCCCATATTTTTTGGTGTATTTTCACCAATTTCATGTTCGTTTTGTGGACAGCGTAAACCATCCAATACTGTTTTTACACGGTTATCAATATCTGTTCTGGCAACACCAACAATTTCAGGGTGCAACATTTGTATATCTAATTCTGCAATCAACTTTAAATTAGGTGTTATAATAGGATTCCAATCTATACCCCCCAGATGTCTGGTTGTAATTGGGCTTTTTGTTGCACCAGGCATCATATACTTGCTCAGGTTATTCCAAGGACTATGTTCCAGAAGTTTTTTTAATTGAGGATGAAATTGCATGCGTATATCAGCTATATGTTGAGCACGCTTTTTAGGGTTTGCTAATATGTCCCCGAAATACAGTAATTTGAACTTCATTTTCCAGCCTTTTTTATATAAATTTTTATGCCTTTTCTCTTGCTAATTATACCAAAAATTGCTATGTTTTTTATATAAAAATTGTCAAAAAAGAAAGGAAAATAAATGGCTGTCAATAACGAGTATACAGGTGATTCGATTAAGGTATTAAAAGGTCTAGAAGCGGTCAAAAAACGCCCTGGGATGTACATCGGTGACGTGGGTGAGGGCGGATCCGGTTTGCATCATATGATTTATGAAGTTGTTAATAACTCTATTGACGAAGCAATGGCTGGATACGCTGATAGTGTTTATGTTTCATTAAATGCTGACGGTAGTGCAACAATTCGCGATAATGGTCGTGGAATACCATTTGATATCAACCATGAAACAGGACGCAGTGCAGCCGAATTGATAATGTGTGAATTGCATGCAGGTGGTAAGTTTGATAACGAAGGTAGCGGCGCATATAAGGTTTCTGGTGGTTTGCACGGTGTGGGTGTATCGGTTGTTAATGCATTGTCAACTTGGTTAGAATTGCGTATTTGGCGTGGTGATGAAGAAGCAACTATGTCTTTTGCGGATGGTATACCAAAAGCCGATTTGAAGATTGTAAAAAACAATTCTGGTCGCGCACATGGAACCGAAGTTACATTCCTGCCATCTCCTGAAACATTTGCAGGGACAGTTTTTGATTTCGATACAGTTGAAACTTGGTTGCGTGAGCAATCTTATTTAAATGCAAATGTGAAAATAATTTTGGAAGATTTGCGCGGTGGAGAGAAAAAAACACGTGATTTCCACTCGGTTGATGGGTTAAAGGGTTTTGTTAACTATTTAGATAAATCCAAAGAATTGCTGACACGTGATCCAATTCAAATGATAAAACAGACAGAAGATACATATGTCGAAGTTGTTTTACAATGGACTACTGCATATTCTGAAACATCACTTTGTTTTACAAACAATATTCCAAACCGTGATGGCGGTGTTCACCTGGCTGGATTCCGTGCAGGGTTAACACGTGCAATTAATAAATACATTGGTGAAAAATCAAATAAAAAAGACATTGCATTATCAGGTGAAGATTTCCGAGAAGGATTAACAAGCATCGTCAGTGTAAAAATGCCAGATCCAAAATTTGGCAGCCAAACCAAAGATAAATTGGTTTCCAGCGAAATTAGACCAGTTGTAGAAAGTACAGTCAGTGAAATGTTGTATGAATACTTGGATGAAAATCCAGCAGTTGCAAAGGCAATTATTGATAAAATTATTGAAGCTGCAACTGCTCGCGAAGCAGCGCGCAAGGCGCGTGAGTTATCACGCAAGAAAACAGGTCCAGACTTGGGTGGTATTCCTGGTAAACTGGCATCTTGTTCCGAAAAAGATCCTGCAAAATGTGAATTGTTCATAGTAGAAGGAGATTCCGCTGGTGGTACCGCTAAACAGGGTCGTGATCGTAAAACTCAGGCAATTTTACCGCTTCGTGGAAAGATTTTGAATGTCGAACGTGTTCGCTTTGATAAAATGCTGGGTTCTGACACAATTGGATCATTAATTACAACAATTGGTGCTGGAATTGGAAATGATGATTTTGATATTGAAAAAATGCGTTATCATAAAATTATTATCATGACCGACGCGGACGTTGACGGTCAGCATATTCAAACTTTGTTGATGACATTCTTTTACAGATATATGCCCCAGGCAATAGATAAAGGTTACATCTATGTTGCCAAACCGCCGCTTTATGGTGTCAGCCGTGGCAAAACACAAATATATTTACAAAATCAGCGTGAAATGGATGATTATCTAATGGAACAATTGTCTACGGATGGACTGATTCAAACCAGTGCTGGTGAACAAATTTCCGGTGCCGATTTGAAACGTTTATTGTCTATGATTTTGAATATGAAAAATATTTTAAAACCTTTAGAGAATATAATTCCTTTACGTTTCTTGGAAGCTTTGGCATTGAATAATGTGTTTGGAAATGAAAATTCACAAACATATGCAGCAGCAGAAAAAATGCTGGATGCCCAAGAATTGGAATTTGAAAAAGGTTGGAAAATATCCAATGATTTAGAGGGGTTGAAAATATCACGTACATTAAGAAGTGTTGAAGAAGTTTATGTTTTACCTCGTGATAAAATGGATTCTGCAGAGGTTCGTTCATGGGAACGTATGACAGGACGTGATGAATTGGTTTCAACATTTTCCGCACCTGTTGAATTGCGTGTAAAGAATAAATCGCAAAAGATTTGGGGCGCACTGAAATTATTGTCCACAGCATTTGAATATGCGCAAACTGGATTAAAGATTCAACGATACAAAGGTTTGGGTGAAATGAATTCCGAACAATTGTGGGAAACAACAATGGACCCAAATCATCGCAGTTTATTCCAAGTTCGTGTATCTGATGCATCAAAGGCTGATGAAGTGGTTTCAATGCTTATGGGTGATATTGTTGAACCTCGTCGTGATTTTATTGTTGAAAATGCATTGTCAGCAAATATTGATGCATAATAAAAATTTCGGATGATAATGTTCACATCAAAATGGTTTTTTGAATTGGAAAAAAAGCTGCGTGATGCAGGCTTGGATTCCGATTCAAAAACATTTGATGAAAT
Organism: Alphaproteobacteria bacterium; assembly: GCA_016927395.1. Lineage (GTDB taxonomy): Bacteria > Pseudomonadota > Alphaproteobacteria > Rs-D84 > Rs-D84 > JAFGMC01. The sequence goes on along the minus strand of JAFGMU010000022.1, from coordinate 17,640 downwards.
TAAACTGGATTTAAAAAATAAAAAAATTTTATCACCTGATGAATTTGCAACCCAATGTGCCTATGTAATTTTGGCAGGTGGTTTTTCACAAAAAACAGCCAAAATAAAACATGCCGAGGTTATGAATTATATCAAATCAGCCGGTAAATTGGTCAATCAACAAGATTTGTTGAAAATATTTAATAATAAAAATAAAACATCTGCAATTTTGAAAATTTGGGAATTGCGAAATGATTTTTGTTTTGGTTATTACAGTAATAATGATTTAGATTCTAAATTGTCATACCTATCAAAATTACCACATATTGGAAAAATTACAGCAAATCATCTGGCACGTAATTTGGGTGAAAATATTGTTAAATATGATATTTGGATTCAACGTTTGGGCGTTCTGTACAGCGGAAATATTGGCATGGCAGAAAAAATAGATAATGGAAATTTGAACCCTGATATTAAAAAAGTTTGTGATGATATGTTTTTCGAATTGGAAAATAAAACAGGTCTGCCCCGCGGATACATTGATGTTGTGTTGTGGAAAGCGTGTCAAAGTGGGTTTATAAAATTATAAGGATTTTGAATTGTCACAAATAAAAGTTCGTTTTGCCGAAGAAAAAGATATGAAAAATTTATCTGATTTATTGTTATCTTTTGAAAATTATTTTTGTGAATTAGACCATGTAAACAAAAAGAAAGTTTATGTAACTGAAAATAAATTATTAGAAATGCATTTTTCTGATAATAAATTTATGCGAACTTTTATAGCAGAACAAAATGGTCATATAGTTGGTTCAATAAGTTTTTATAGAGGATTTTTATTTGAAGATCCACCATGCAGTGTTTTACATTTTCCTGAAATGTTTGTTTTGCCAGAGTTCAGAAATACAGACGCTGTTCAAAAACTTCTGCTATCCGTACGGGCACTTGCAAAAAAAGAAAGAATAAACAAATTGGTTTTTTCTGTATATGGTTTAAATAAACATGTCAGAAACCATTATGAAAAATTAAACGCTAAATATTTTACTGATGAGAATGAACATTTTATGTTTTTTGATGTGGATTAAAAATGAACGTAAAAATGGAAGAATCTTGGAAAATGGCATTATCAGATGAATTTGATAAAGATTATTTTATCAAATTGACTGATTTTGTGCGCAGCGAATATATGTCTGGAAAAACTGTCTATCCGGCGCCTATCAACATATTCAACGCTTTTAATCTATGTCCATTAGATCAGGTCAAAGTTGTAATAATAGGCCAAGATCCATACCATGAACCCGGCCAAGCACACGGATTGTGTTTTTCAGTTCAAGATGGTATTTCATTGCCACCATCGCTTCAAAATATTTACAAGGAAATTCAAAACGACCTGGGGCGAAAAAGCATAACAAATGGTGATTTAACTAAATGGGCCGAGCAGGGTGTATTATTATTAAATTCCACTTTGACTGTTTGTGCACATGCAGCTGCATCACATGCAGGACATGGTTGGGAACAGTTTACTGACAGTGTTATTCGAGCTTTATCAAAACGTAAAAATTTGGTTTACCTGCTGTGGGGATCATATGCCCAGAAAAAGGCCGAAATTATAAACCAGGATGAAAATTTGATATTAAAAAGTGTTCACCCTTCGCCACTATCGGCACACCGCGGATTTTTTGGAAATCATCATTTTTCAAATGCAAATGAATATTTGATTGCCAATGGCAAAGAACCAATAAACTGGTAATTAGAAATTATATCCAAAACCCAGTCCCCAAAAATTATAAGAATAGTTTTGTGGATCTGTGCTGCCGTTTGAAAAATGCTGCATAAATAGTTCACAATTGAATTTTTTCGATATTTTATAACCAGTAAATAATTTGAATCCGGATAAAAGTTTGGTTCCTATACGTTCATTTTCCTGACCTTGTACACCAATGGATAAACCGGTTCCAAAATAAAATTTATTGGTATTATATAAAATTATATCTTCGGACAAAAGAGCAATTTGAATTGTATAATCTGACCAATTCCATTCAAATGTTTTTGTATAATCTGTATATTGATACTTTTTTCCATATCCAATTGTTTGAATAAAATTCAATGATTTTCTGGCTGGCATTCTAAAAAATTCAGTTGGTTGTGAATACTGAATTTGAATCATGTTAAATGGAACTGGATTATCTGGCATAGATATTAAACCAAAAGAATTTACACCCTGACCCAGGTTAAACATAATTTGATTTCTGTTATCATTAAAAAAAGGATTTTCATCGGCAAACGCCGGTAAAGCGAATAAAAAAGCAGCTATAAACGGCACAATTGATTTATACATAGACTAAATTATACATTTTTTTATAAATAATACAACCAAGTATAAATTCACAATTGATTTTTGTTTTTTGAATGTTATAATTGGGCGCATGGCGGGTTAGCTCAGTGGTAGAGCAAGGCAATCATAATGCTTGGGTCGGGGGTCCGAATCCCTCACCCGCTACCAATATTTAACCGGATTTATTCCGGTTTTTTTATTTTATACATCGATTTTATTAAATGCGCACATATCATCATCCAATATTGAAAGAGATGCGTCTTTTATTGAAAAATACCACCCATGTAGTTTTAGCTCATTTTTTTTAACTTTTTCGATAATCCAAGGAAAAGTCATCAGGTTATTAATAGATAATTTTATACCTTCTTGTTCACAAAAAAGATATTTATCTTTTGTGTTTTCTGGGATTTTGTTTTTTATCTCTGCGTGTGATTTTACCCAATCTGTTATAAAACTAAACTTGTTATCCATATCAATATCATTATTAATAAGTGCCCTGATTCCACCACAATCGGAATGACCCAAAACAACAATATGTTTAACCCCAAGATAGTTTACAGCAAATTCCAAAGCTGCACTGGTACCATGTTTGCTGTTCCATTCCGGTTGATACGGCGGGACAATATTTGCCACATTTCTTACTACAAATATATCACCCATTTCAGCATTGGTTAGAATTGCAGGGTCCACACGTGAATCACTGCAAGAAATTATAAGCGTTTTTGGATTTTGTGAATTTTGTATATCATCAAAAACATTATTTTTGCTTGTAATAAAATTATCCGTATAAAACTTTTTATAACCTTCGATAAGTTTTTTAACTTCAGCCATTTTTTTCCTTTTATCTATTAATATATAATTTTGATAGATACTTTTATCAAGCTCAAAATATAAAATTATTGATTTTTCCGTTCTTGCATGTATAATTCAAGCCATTGCCCGCATAGTATAGTGGTAGAACAGGTCCTTGGTAAGGACCAGGCGCAAGTCCGATTCTTGCTGCGGGCACCATTAAATAATTCCTTGAAATTAACAAAAATAGATGTAAAATTTATTGTGGTTCAGTGTTGACCCGATTAACGACCGGCGAGCAGAATTAAAAAAACTTAACAAAGTTATAAGCCAGGGTGGCACCGCGCAGAGCAAATCTTGCGCCCCTGAGATTAGATTAAAAAACCGGTGCTGAAATTTAAATAAAATTTTTGGCACCACAAATAAAAGGTGTTAAAAATGCTGTCTTTGAAATCAAAATATCGTACACATACCTGCGGTGAATTAACAACCAATAATGTTGGTGAATCAGTTATTTTATCAGGTTGGGTTCATCGTAAACGCGACCATGGTGGGTTAATGTTTATCGACCTGCGTGATAATTATGGAATCACCCAGATTGTTTTTGACGGTGGTGATGCGAATTTGGAAAAAATCCATCCAGAATCTGTAATCATGGTTTCTGGCAAAGTTGTCGCCCGTGAAGCGTCTGTTGTTAATGATAAAATTCCAACTGGTGGTATCGAAATTCAGGCTGCAAAATGGGAAATCCTGACCAATGCGGATGTTTTGCCATTCCAAGTATTCGGCGATGACGGCAGTGTTTCCGAAGATTTGCGTTTGAAATATCGTTATATTGATTTGCGTCGCGAATCATTACATAAAAATATTTTGTTCCGTAACAATGTTATTAAATTTTTGCGTGATGAGATGTGGAATTTAGGATTTTCTGAATTCCAAACACCGATTTTGACAGTTTCCAGTCCCGAGGGTGCACGCGATTATATCGTGCCCAGCCGCAATCACCATGGTATGTTTTATGCGCTTCCTCAGGCGCCGCAACAGTTTAAACAATTGATTCAGATTTCCGGATTTGATAGATATTTCCAAATTGCACCTTGTTTTCGTGACGAAGACTTGCGAGCTGACAGATTGTTGGAATTTTATCAATTGGATTTGGAAATGTCTTTTGTTGATTTGCTTGATATTCAGGCAGTTGGTGATGTAATTATGCCAGCAATGGTACATAAGTTTGTTCCAGATGCAAAAATAGCATCTGAAATACCACACATACCTTTTGACGAAGCTATGTTGAAATATGGCAGTGATAAACCTGATTTACGTAACCCAATTGAAATAACCGACGTTACTGAAATCTTTCGTGGGTCTGATTTTGGAATTTTTGCAGATGCTATTGAAAACGGCAGTGTTGTTCGTGCAATTCCTGCCCCGAATTCTGCTGCTCAGCCACGCTCTTGGTTTGATAAACTTGGCGATTATGCAGTCAAAGAATTGGGATTGGGTGGTCTGGGATATATTATTTTTGCAGACGAAGCCAAGGGACCGGTTGCAAAAAAATTGGATGCAGAACGTATTGAAAAACTGCATAAGATTGCAGGTGAAAATTCATCTATCTTCTTTGTGTGTGATAAAGTTAATGCCGCTGCCAAAGCAGCTGGAAAACTGCGCACAAAACTGGGTGAAGATTTGAAATTGATAGACGAAAAAGAATTCCGTTTCTGCTGGGTCGAAGATTTCCCTATGTATGAACTGAACGAAGAAACAGGAAGTATTGATTTTGGACATAATCCATTTAGTTTGCCCAAGGGTGAGTTAGACGGTGATCCATTAAAAATCAAAGCAAACCAGTTTGATATGGTTCTGAACGGAGCCGAAGTTTGTTCTGGCGGTTTGCGTAATTATAATCCAGAAACAATGATAAAGGCATTTGCAATTGCTGGATATGGTGAAGATGTTGTCCGCGAAAAGTTTGGCGGAATGTATGCAGCGTTTCAATACGGTGCACCACCACATGGCGGGTGTGCATTTGGAATAGACAGATTAATTATGATTATGTCTGGTGCAGAAAACCTGCGCGAGGTTGTTTTGTTCCCAACCAATCAACGTGGCCAGGATTTGATGTTAGGCGCCCCGAGAGAGGTAACCGAGCAACAATTGCGTGAAGTGCATATTCAGATTCGTAAAAAGAACTGATAATTAAAACCGACCAAATGGTCGGTTTTTTATTATAAGAATATCAGCCTATTTAATACTTATCAAATTTGCGATAAAATTATAGTGCAAAGGGATAGTAGTTTGATTGATATTCTGACTGATTTATCACAAAGATTAAACCTGACGTCATACCAAATATGCGTGATAGAAAAAAACTATTACAAATATAATCTAAATAGATTGGTACAGCAGGGTGGGCTTTTGTATGCCCCTTATCGCTGCGATTATGTTGGTAATTTACAAGATGTAATTTCAAAATTTTTTTGCGGACAACGCGCTGATTTAATAGGCCAAGATAGAATGTTGGTTATAAACAAACGCGGCATAAAAATTTATAATGATGGCTGTTTTTCTGCATGTATAAATGGTGAAAAATACCAAGGTGATGCTTTTGGGAATCCAATAGAAAAAAGCAATTGTATCAGGATAGTTTAGAATTTTTCGTGTGTATTTGCAAAATCGCGCAAAAAATCCGGATCAAAATTTGTCATTATTTGGGATAGTGAATAGTTGCGTTTACCATCTGGACCAATTTTTATATTTATCTGGTCTGGGGATGGCGAAGTTCCACGTAATACCAGATTCATATCGACCATCATTTTTCCATTGTTAATTTCCATCTTTCCGGCAGCATCTGCCCTGTACATTGATATTACAAACGGTTTGGTGCTGATAAAATCACCATGATTATATGTTCCAATTAATCGAATTTTCTTAACTTTGCTTTTGCCAGATTCTATTGCATTTGCAATTGCACTTTCAGCATTCATAGAAGTTATGTTTTGTGCATTTGCATAAAAATTATCTATACCAATACCATCTAATATTCCACCGTCAAATGATAAGTCCAAGTCACCAGTCAGATTATTCCAAATATCATAAGATATTTTACCATTTGTTGATAATTCAGCCTGGGCTGTTATAACTGTGTCTTCGATATTCAAAGGCATGATAGCAGAAAGCAATTTTCCGGGTACATCAAATCGATTTAGTTGTAATGTAATGTTGTAATTATTTTGATCTTTTATTATATCTGCCAGCAAATTACCACGCATAGAATCAGTTATTGAAAAAGTCTGTTGTTGCGCAGATTTTAATGCATACACAAAATTAGTGAACTGATTTCCATTGTAAATAATCATTCCAGCGGACAAGGATATATTAACACCCAAACCAAAAGGTGCAGTTAATGGATCACCGGTTAGATATTGGTTTTCTTCAAAATTATCAACAAAGCTCTGGCTTGTGAAACTGTCCAGGTTTAACAAAGCCGTTTTCAAAGTTATATTGTTATCGATTACACTTCCTGTGAAAACATGGCCTGCGACTTTTATTTTCAAATCAGAAATGTTACTGTTGTGATAATTGCCGGATACTGTGTATGCCATATTATCATTCAAGAATCGCAAATCTGATTTTGGAAACCAGTCTTTTATATCATTACCACTGATTGAAAAATAATCAGGTCCAATGGTCAACTTCATTTTACCATTGCTGGGTTCAAAAAACAAATCATTGGAAGTCCATGTAAAATCGCCCGGTTCTTTTATCAAGTATTCAGGTAAAAATTTCAGATCAATTCCCATCCACAAAAGCGTTTTGTTTTTCACAAATTCATAATGTGGTGTTATTACAGAATTGTTCAGTTCTATTGTTCCACCTGCGTCAGCGAATTCAAATTTAATCAGACCTGTTTTTCCCAATTGTCCCAGTTCTTTCAGAATTACTTTCTTTTCAGGCATATTTTTATCTGATTTTATAAACATTTCAAATTTTTCTGGATGTACGCTGATATTACCATAATAATCACCATGCTTGAATTCAGAACAATTCCAATTTTCCCAATCACCAGAAAACTTGCAGAAAGTATCAGTGCCATACAGTTTCAGATTTATTCCCAAATCCTGTGCACCATTCGCATTGATTTCGCCACCAGTTATAACAATGTCGTCCGCAATAATTTTGTTTATTTCCAATCTTGATTTTGTACCCATTGCCTGTACTTGTATATGTTTGAACATTCTGTTGCCCAGTTTCAAATTACCACGCAGGTCCAAATCAAACTTGGTATCAAAAAATACAGATGTTTGTTTTAACAAGAAGGATATATCAAAATTTATATTGTCAGAATACAGAGTTATTTCACGATGTCCATTGTCGGATATTGTTATTTCTCCGGTAAAATCGCCACCGTTTATATCATAAAATCTGAAACCGTATTTTCCATCCCATTCAAACTTTGCGGTCAGTTTTACAGATTTGTGAATTTTTGGTTCTGAAAAATTAAATAAAATATTTGGATTATCTGTATTTACAGACAATGTACCATTGGCGCTGCCGTCTGAATACAAACGACCAGATATTTCTAATTCATCAGTTTTGTTTTTTATACCAAATTCATCTCCGTTCGAATAAAAATCATATTTGTGCCCATCGGCGCGTACTGTGCCGTTCAGCAAGCCATTATACAATATTCCATTTATTATCTTGAAGTCTTTGTTCATAAAATGAAAGACAGAATTTTTTATTTCGACTCGGTTTTTAAAGTTTGGAGAAGACAAACTATCTAAACTCAAATTTGCCCCAGATACAAAAAATCCCCCAGATAGATTTGCAGATTGCAGATTAAAAAGTTTTAAAACGGGAATTTCAAATCCAAAAGTATCAATAGTTCCTTTTGGAAGTTTTATATCATGCGCTATTATTGTTGCACGTCCCAACAGGCTGAAGTTTATATTCCCATCAATCTTAGCGTCAATTCCGGTTTGTCCAACTATGGTACTTTCCAGCATGGGTTTCATATTATTTAGATTGATAAATGGGGGAATGATTACCAGTCCCAAAGCAAACGCTGCAAAAGCAGATAATACAAACCAAAAAATATGGCGTTTATGACGCGGTTTAAGCTTTTTCAAACTATCTCTCTCTTTCCTTGTATTTTGATTATAATGAATTATATTTGTCTTTGTGAATAAAAAAATGTTTGATCTTCAAAGTAATTACAAACCGACCGGTGACCAGCCTGGTGCAATTGCAGAATTGACCAGCGGTTTAATCGATGGTAAAAAATCCCAGGTTTTATTGGGGGTTACCGGTTCTGGAAAGACTTTTACAATGGCAAATGTTATTGCAAATCTGGGGCGACCAGCGTTAATAATGGCACCCAATAAAATCTTGGCAGCCCAGCTTTATACAGAAATGAAAAGTTTTTTCCCAAATAACCATGTCGAATATTTCGTTTCTTATTACGATTATTACCAGCCAGAGGCATATATGCCAACAACCGATACATACATCGACAAAGATGCTTCTATCAATGAACAACTGGATCGTATGCGACATAGTGCAACACGTGCAATGTTAAATGACAGGGATGTTATTGTTGTATCCAGTGTTTCTTCAATTTATGGTATGGGTTCGCCAGAACAGTATGCTGGTATGAAAATGGTTATAAATTTGGGTGATAAAATCAGTGCCAAAGATTTAATGCGCGGATTGGTTGAAATCCAATATAAAAGAAATGACGTTGCATTTGATCGTGGTGATTTTCGTGTCCGTGGCGACAGTTTGGATATATTTCCATCGCATTCCCAGGATCGTGCATGGAAACTGTCCTTTTTTGGTGATGAAATTGAAGAAGTTTGGGAATTCGATACATTGACAGGTGCCAAGTTGCAACAACTGGACAGAATTGCCATTTATCCAAACACGCACTATGCGACGCCACAACCAACTGTTTTACAGGCAATTGGTCAAATCAAACAGGATTTAGAAGAAAGATTGGAATACTTTCACGAAAATATGAAATATGTAGAAGAGCAACGTTTGCGTGAACGTGTCAGCTTTGATATTGAAATGATGGAAAATACAGGAACATGCCGTGGTATTGAAAATTACTCCAGATATTTATCTGGGCGCAAACCCGGTGAACCACCACCAACATTGTTTGAATATTTACCAAAAGATGCGATTTTATTTATAGACGAAAGTCATGTAACAGTTTCACAAATCGGTGCTATGTCGCGTGGGGACAGGGCTCGAAAGGAAACACTTTCAAATTATGGTTTCAGATTGCCGTCATGTATTGATAACAGACCACTGACTTTTGATGAATGGGATAAACTGCGTCCACAGACAATATTTGTATCAGCAACACCTGCGGATTGGGAAATGAAACAATCAAATGGCATTGTCGCAGAACAGGTTATTCGGCCAACAGGATTATTGGATCCAGTATGTGATGTTCGACCAACAACACATCAAGTTGATGATTTGCTAGATCAAATTAAACGTGTAGTACCAGGAAGGGTTTTAGTTACAACACTGACGAAAAAAATGGCTGAACAGTTGACAGATTATTTGACTGAAAATGGAATTCGCGCACGATATCTGCACAGTGATATTGAAACACTGGAACGTATTGAATTATTGCGCGAACTACGAATGGGAAAATACGATGTACTGGTTGGAATAAATTTGCTGCGCGAAGGTTTGGATGTACCAGAATGTGAAATGGTTGCAATAATGGATGCGGATAAAGAAGGCTTTTTACGTTCCACGCGTTCACTGATTCAGACAATTGGTCGTGCGGCACGTAATGTGAATGGTCGTGTGATTTTGTATGCTGATAAAATAACAGATTCAATGCGTAATGCATTGGATGAAACTTCACGTCGTCGTGCCAAGCAACAGGCGTACAACCAGGAACACGGAATAACCCCAAAATCAGTTCAAAAAGAAATATTTGCAGAAGTTACAGATTCACACGAAAAAACGGATAAAAAACGAAAATTTGTGTATAATAAAGATGGTGTTATGGATGCAAAAAGTTTGCGTATTGAAATAGAAAAACTTAGAAAGCAAATGTACAAACACGCTGAAAATTTAGAATTTGAAAAAGCAGGTGAATTGCGAGATCTAATTCATAAAATGCAAGATGATTTATTGTTGCTGGAGTAGTCTATGAAAGAAGTAATTTTGAAAGATTTAAACCAAACACGTGAATGGGCAGGGCAGTTTGCAAAAACATTGCATGCGCCGCAAACAATTGCTTTGAACGGTAATTTAGGAATTGGAAAATCAGAAATTGCGCGTGCAATAATTAAAACCCTGCGTGGGGCAGAAACAATAGTTCCCAGCCCAACGTTTACAATTGTTCAAAACTATGATGGAATTTCACATTTTGATTTATATCGTATAACAGACGAATCTGAATTGACTGAAATTGGATTAATGCATGCGATTGAAAATGATATTACATTGATTGAATGGCCACAAATTGCAGAAAAATATTTACCAAAAGATACAATAAATATTTTTATCGAAGAATTTGAACAAGCACGAAAACTTATAATAAAGTAAAACTATTCTTTGTTTATTAAAGATTGTATTGCCATTGGAAAATCATGACTGTTTGCAAGATAACTGCCGCTGACCAAAAAGTCTGCACCTGATGACCAACAAAGTTTCGCTGTATCAGGATTAATTCCGCCATCGACAGATATTTTGAATTTCAAATCATATTTTTTTCTGGTGTTGGAAAGCACAGATATTTTTTTCAGAATATTTTCATCAAATTGTTGCCCGCCTGCACCAGGGTGTACAGACATTATCAAAACTTCATCAATTTCCTTTAGAATTGGTTTTAATATATCAACAGAGCTTTCTGGATTTAAAGCAATTCCTGAACGTTTGCCCAATTTTTTTATTTCACGTAATGCTGCGCGAACACCAGCTGTATTTGTTGAAACGATAATTGTATCTGCACCAGCATTGGCTGCTGCTGCTGCCCAGACGCCCGGACTTTCTGTCATCAAATGTACGTGTAAATGTGCATTTGTATGTTCGTTTATGAATTTTAATTCATCAATTCCACCAGCAATTTTATCAACAAAAAATCCATCCATTATATCAACATGAATCATTGATATTTGACCAGCCTTGAACAATTCATATGTTTGTGCATCTTTCATATTAAATGCCAGTGTGCTGGGCATAATTGGTATAAACTTTGCGCGCACTTTATTTTTTCTTTTGAATAATTTTCCAATCTTTGAAATTTTTTTATTAAAATTTTCACGGCGTTCAATGTATGTCTGGATATGCGATTCTTCCTGTTTCCAAATATATTCAGACAAACTTCGGACAGCTGCATCTGCACCAATATTTTGCGTTTTTATTCCAAAAGTATTTTCAATTAATTCATCAATTCCCAAAATTCCAGACCCACCGCCAGATATAAATATTTTCGAAGGATTATATTTTTCAATTGCTGAACCCAAAGAATCTTTTGTTGCTTCTATTATATCAATCAGTATCGGTAAAATAATATCATTCAAATCTGCACGTGAAAAATCATATAAAGTATCTGCTGGGGTAAATCTGTCCATTTCCTGGACAACTACACTGGCGACAACCTTTTTTATTTTTTCTGCATCAGATATTTTTATTTCTAATTCTGTTGAAATTGATTTTGTTATGTAATTTTGACCTTTTGGTATCTTGTCGAAAAATACAGGACCCCTTGGCGTCCAAATTGATACAGTTGTAAATTCTGCGCCAAAATCCATAAACAAAGCAGTTTGTTTTTTATCACTAAATGATTGGTCTATTAAAAATGCAGGATCAAAAAATTGTTGTCCTTGGATATGTGCAGAACGAAGTTTGGATATTATTTGTGACATTCTATCTTGTTCATAAGATATTATTCCAAATATAGAAACCAACTGTCGGTCAGTGTGTCCAACTGGTGTTAAAAGATTTCTGATACCCAAAGAATCATAACGCATAGGAATAATGTGTATTGGATAAAATCCTTCTTTTTGGGAAACTTGACTTATTTGGTATCTGATATCAGATTCCGTTATTTTATGATCGTTTGACCATATGGTGCTTTTAGCGACCATTTCAAAATCTGAATTTCCAAAATTTCCAGTAATAAAAGCTGAATCAAAACGTGAACCAATTTGTTTTTCCAATTCATCAATAACGGATTTTATTGCAAAAACAGTATCATGGCTTTCAACACTATGTGTCGCAGATTTTGTTATTCGACCTGAACGTACACGATGTGCAATGGCATGAACAGCGCTGCTGCCAATATCAAGACACAGAAAAGATGAGTCGAACAAGTTCATGGCGTATTACCCCAGAATTATTGTAAAACAATAATTCTGTCTGGATCTCGCATATCCAATGTTTTTATTTTCTTAGATAATATTTTATTATTTTTATCCAAAACCATAAGTTTACTGATAGCGGCATATGGATCTTCTTCTGGTAGTAAAATACTTGTACCGTTTATCGTATGTATATCCCAGCGACGGTTTTCAATCCATTCAATGTAATCTATTTTTGTTGCTATTGTATGAACTGTTTTAACCATTTTATTTATATCTGTTGGTAAAATTCCACGAAAAACGATTGTATTTGAAGGTTTTTCTTCCAATGAGCGTTTAACAACTGTACCGTCAGATGACAAAGGAAAAAAGTTTTGACCATCTGTCCAAACTGCAACAGCTTTGTATAATTTTACCTTGATTGCCAAGTTTCCGTTTGGCATTCTGCGCACCGCTGATTCTTTTACATCTGGAACACCTGCGATACGTGCATTAACTTCATCCAAATTTAGTGAATAAACGTCAGTTCCAGGTGCAATTCCAGCAACCGCAGCAAGTGCAGCCAGATTTTTTTTCCCAGAATCCGAAGAAATGGAAATCGTTTTAACCATAGCAACCGGTCCATGACCCAAAGAAGTCATAATAATACGAGTTGCAAAATACACTGCCATAACAATAGCAACAACAAAACACAGCCAAAACCAAAAGGTCTTTTTCATAAGTTAAATTATAGCACAAAATAGAATAATAAGAAAGTGCGACCAAAAAATTAACTGGCGCGTAGCAAATATCCACGTTTAAACATACATTTTCTATATGAACCAACTGATTTAGAACTGGAATTTGGTGGAATTGACATCAAAGAACGCTGACCTACGTCACTGTACTCATTTGATTGGAAAGTTACCCATAATCCATCCCAATCTGGCATTTGACCACTTTGATTTGGTGAAATTAATTTTGCAATTCTGCTGCGTGGTTGGTGTGATGATTTGGTTATACCCAGGCAACTTTTGTGATCACGCACAAATTGTTCGGTTGTGACCGCTTCGTTTTCCCAATTCAAAACAGTTGCGTCGTCGATGTTTCCAGTATTTGGGGACGCACAAGACGCCAAAATAAGAAATAAAGCCAAGTATTTGATTTTCATGAATTACATTATAATTTAATTGCCAAAGCGGGGCAATAGTTTTTATAATGCATAAAACAGAGGGGAACGAATATATGGCAAACAATGTTGATAATTTTATAGCGCTGGCTAATTTTTACAACCAGATGACTTCTATCATGTCGGCTATTTGTGTCCAAAAGGGTGGGATAGCAATGGAAAACTATGTTGGACGTTTCTTTGCCGCTGATGTTTTGGAATTTATAACCCAGTATGGTAAAAGACTGGAAAAAGAATCTGTGGCAAATCCACAAATCTCGGATTTAATTGCTAAATTCAATGAACAATATGAAAAGGTAAAAAATTTGGTAACCCCAACACAAAAACCGATTTATGAAATGACGTTGGAAGAATTTGAAAAAGTGATGAACATCTAATGACCCAAAAGGTTCGAAATGAAAAAAAATAATATTAAAATCGCAGGTATGTTTTGTTTGGCTTTGTTCGGTGCAACCGGATGTGTTCAAAAACAAACCCAGGAAAGTCAGTATGATACAGTAAATGTTGTTGATCAAATGGTTATAGATGAAAATTCGGTACCTATTTTCCCAAAAAAGGCTGCATTGACCACGGATACTGCACGCCGCTTTTCAATTGAATTACCAAAACGCTGTAAAGTTGATTGGAATAATCAAAATGTATTATCGGTCGTACCAGAAGAAAAAATCGAAATAGTGCGTTTGGACAAAGGCGATGATTTGCCAAAATTTAATGTTTCCGATTTTGAATTCAAAGAATTAACAATAAAACAAGCGTTGGATAAATTGCTGGATGGTACTGATATAGCAGTTATAGATGATGAAAATCTTAATGAAAAAATAACTGGTTCAATTCAATCTGGATCACTGACAGATTCTTTGGAATTGATTTCAAAAATGGGTAAGGCATATTATCTATATGATGATGAGGCACATGAAATACATCTTTCCAGCCATGCAAAATGGTTAATGAAAATGCCAAAAGATGAAAGTATAATAATGGCACTATTGGATGCTATGCATGGTGCAGATATGCGAAACTTGTTGGTAAATTGGCAAGATAAAACAGTTGTATTCGAAGGTAATTATCAAACCGAGCGCGAGGTTTCAAAAATAGTATCAGATGTCGGTTCAAAAAAATATATGATTGCTTGGGATATTGATGTATATCGCGTTTACCCACGTACAGATAATCCAATTGTTTGGATGAATATGTTACCAGCATTCGGTGATAAAAATGTAAAAATGTCAATACCTGGTGTTGTGGGTCGTAGCTTGGTTGTAAGTCCTGAAATAAATACTAAGACTCTACAGGAGTTTTTGTCACAACAATCAAACGTTGTTTTAATATCCCAGGGAACATTTGTTTTACCAAACGATTGGCAATCAAGATTTGATATTGGTCAATGCGGCAAAGAAGATAGATTAGAAACAGATTTGACAATTGGTGCAACAGCAAAGTATGGTGATTATGCAGGTACTAAAAAAATTGATGCAAAAATTGTTTTGCGCACCAGTGTTGGTGAACTGTCTTCGTTCAAGATACCATCAAATCTTGGTGATAATTATGTGATTATCGGTATTCCAACACATTCATTTGTTACAACACCTGAAACACTGATATCACCATTTGCTGAATTGGTTATATTTATGTCGCCACGTGTAATTTCAATTGTTGATGCGAATAATAATTCGCCTGCTGCACCATTGTCTGGTGACGCACTGCGTGATTATTTGAACGATTAAAGGATTTATAAAAAATGTTATTTTCAAAATTAGAAAGAAAAGTTGCATTTCGTTATATGCGATCCCGTGGCAAAGGATTTGGCAGTGTAATATCATGGGTTTCGCTTTTGGGCATTATGTTGGGGGTTGCAACATTAATTGTCGTTATGTCTGTTATGTCAGGTTTTCATGATACGTTGCTTTCAAGAATAATTGGTATGAATGGACACGTTGTCGTTTATCATGGTGATGGTGCAATAAAAGATTATGATTTCTTAGTTGATAAAATGCGTCAAAATAAAGTTGTTGAATCTGCTGTATCAAGTATTGTTCCAATTGCCGAAGGTCAGGTTATGGTATCAGCAAATGGATATAATTCTGGTGCCATGATTCGCGGTATACGCATGTCTGATTTAAAATCGAAAACAAAAACAGGTACGCGTATTTATGGAAAAGATTTAGATTCTGTTAAAGATGGTGAGTTGATTATTGGTTCATCTTTATCACGTCAACTGCGTGTGACAATGAATGATAACGTATCATTAATTTCTGCAAATGGTGGAACTGCAACCGCATTTGGTACTATGCCACGCATAATGTCTTATCCGGTTGTATCATCATTTTTTATGGGTATGTATGAATATGACAGTGGTTATATATTTATGCCATTGGCCACCGCACAGAAATATTTGAATATTGGTGACTCTGTAACACATATTGATTTGTTTTTAAAGAATCCTGAAAAAACAAACGAAGTACGTGATGCTTTGACCAAATTATTACCAAGCGGATTTGTTGTTCGTGATTGGCGTGATTTGAATCGTGGCTTTGTTGGTGCATTACAGGTTGAATCAAATGTTATGTTTTTAATTTTAATGTTAATTGTAATCGTTGCAGCGTTTAATATAGTGTCCAGCTTGGTTATGTTGGTCAAGGATAAATCAAAAGATATTGCGGTTCTGCGAACATTTGGTGTTTCACGTTATTCAATGATGAAAATATTTATTTTATCAGGTACCAGTATTGGTGTAATAGGTAGCGCATTGGGGACAGGTTTGGGTGTTATTATTGCAATTTATATAGAACCAATCAGAAAGTTTTTTCAGTGGGCAACTGGTCGTGATTTATTTCCAGCAGATTTATATTATTTGTCGGAACTGCCTAGCAAGTTGGAAATAACATCGGTTATTGGAATTGCATTGATTGCTATCGCTTTATCTTTCTTAGCAACGCTGTATCCGGCATGGAAAGCTGCAAACACTGATCCAGTAGAAGTTTTACGGGGTGAATAAAATGGTGAATATATTAAAGTCTTTATCCAAAGTATCAAAACGTGGCGATGTAGTGCTTTCTGTTCGTGATATAAAACGTACATTTATCGAAGGTGGTCAGCCGCTGGATATTTTAACAGGTGGTGGTTTTGATTTACATCGTGGTGAAATTGTGGCGCTGGTTGGACCAAGTGGATGTGGTAAATCAACATTGTTGCAATGTGTTGGATTGTTGGATAAACCTACATCTGGCAGTATTATGTTGGGTGGTTCATCTATTCATAAAATGGATGATGAAACACGTACAATGCTTCGCAGAAATAAAATCGGATTTGTTTATCAGCGTCACAATTTGATTTCTGATTTTACTGCATTAGAAAACGTTGTTTTACCAATGTTGGCCAGTGGTCTTGGTGAAGATGATGCGGTTGCAAGAGCTTCTAAATTATTAAAATTAGCAAATGTTTTACATCGAGCATCACATTTGCCAGGTGAAATGTCCGGTGGTGAACAACAGCGCACTGCGGTTGCACGTGCACTGGCAAATAACCCAGATATTTTATTGGCTGATGAACCTACCGGTTCATTGGATCCAAAACATGCGGGCGTAGTATTTGATTTATTGTTGGATTTAGTTCGTAAAAACAAGATGGCAATGTTGTTTGTAACGCACGATATGTCTTTGGCGGGGCGCGCAGACAGAACAATAACAATCAAAAATGGTATTGTTGGATAGAATAAAAACTTGATTTTGGATATATATAATATATAATCCAAAAGCTTTTTACTATGTGCGAGTATAGTTCAAAGGCTAGAATGCCAGCCTTCCAAGCTGGAAATGCGGGTTCGAGTCCCGCTACTCGCACCAAAAATTATGAAAATGAGCATCTGCTTGTTTTTGATTTCGGTCATGTACGTCCAGTACACTCCCTTTATCAAAAACGTCGCATCCGCAACATTTTGATAATTTTTAATTAAGATTGGGCGTGCGCCGGAGTTGGAGAGCCGGGGCAGACTGTAAATCTGTTGGCTTATGCCTGAGCTGGTTCGAATCCAGCCACTC
>JAFGMU010000021.1 GCA_016927395.1 Alphaproteobacteria bacterium | reverse complement strand
CACTTGATAAAGCTTGTTTTTGTAATTTCATTATTAGCATTTCCTTTGCCAAGATTATTAAGCACAGCAGTAATAGAACCAGTTTTTAATGTTGGATTGTCATTAAACCGTGTTGTGTCCGGCGATGAAAAATTTTCCGAATGTGTTGTTGCAACAGCATTAGCAGATCCAGTATCTGTGGACAGTGGTGCAGCCACCAGTGGTGCGTTTTCACCAAAATTGCGGCATAATTTGGCATGTGAATTAGCTGGTGTTCATCAAATGACAGGACTGGGAATGACGGTTGGATGGACAATGTTGAATATGTCATTTAATTCAAACTATATGCATAAAATTCTTTGGGATGTGCCGTTTTTTCCAAATATTCCAATGTTCTTTATTGGACTGATGATATTGTTATTATTCTTTTATGCTTTATTGCCTATACCAATGTACTTTCTGGAAATATTTATAAAGCTGTCGATAAATTTAATAATGTTACCTTTGTTTTTGATGGGTTGGTTGTTTTCTGGTTGGACAATAATTCCAGGTAATGGGGCGCAATCAATAAAATCCACCATAGACGATGTTGTCAAAGGTACGGCAGGTATTGCATTAATTGGTGTTTTTGTTACTTTTGCAATAATGTTTTTGAATTCAATGTTTGGTAATTGGGCTGGTGCATCGGCATTACAGGTTGCGTTGGCTAAAAATGATTCGACAATTTTGATGGACGGGTTGCTGATGAATAACGATAGTCTGATAACCATTATTTTGATGGGATTATTTATAGCAATGTTTATGGTAAGTATTCGTGCATTGATAGAATCGTTGTTTGATAAAGTTGCAATCCCAAGCAAATACTATGAAACTGCCAAAAATGATATCAACAAAGTTTGGGATAATATGAAAAAATGGTACGTTGCGGTCAAGGCAGCCGGCAAAAAATAAAAAATCAAGGAATTTATTTTCATTTGGGGGCTTTTTTACAGGTTCCGAATCTGATATAATTCACATTGATGAAAGCAGTACCGATTCTTTACTGGTCACGCAAAACCAACAATGATTCAGAATATCAGTTGGCACGCAAAACGATAAGCGCTGCTCATGGTATTATGCCAGAAGTTGTAATAGGTGACACTGATATCATGGATGTACTGTCTAAAAATCCCGAAAGTATTCTGTATTACCCTGTTTTCTGTGAATCAACTGGTTGGTGGGGCGAATTATTGGGCGGCAATGCCGTTGTTACTGACAAAATAATAATATCCCCAGAATGCCAGTTAATGGCAATTGAAATGGGTAAAACACCTGCTAAGAAGGGTCAAAATCAATTATTGGCTGCCGAAATTTATCCAACATCCGGTTTTTTTAAAAAAATGAATTCTTCAATTGCAACTGTTTCTGATATGTTGGCAACCGATGCTGGAACAATATTGGCTTTGTTTTCTGGAAAAAATCCAACCCAGTTCGTAAATATATTGGAATCGACCGGAAATTCGTATTTAGGTTGCATCGGTCGTTATTAAAGTCAAACACCTCCTTAATTTGTCTTGATTTCCTGAAAAATCATTGTATAATCGGTGCGCTAAAATAAAAGGGTATTAAAAATGAAAAAAGGTATTCACCCCGCATACAACGAAATCAACGTCACAATGACAGATGGTAAAACAGTAAAAATGTATTCTTCTGTTAAAAAAGACTTGGTATTGTCAACTGACAACTTGAACCATTCAGCATGGACAGGTCAGCGCAGCAATTCTGGTGACAAAGGTCAACGTGCCGCAGATTTCAAAAAGAAATTTGACGGGTTTAAGTTTTAATTTATTTTTTTTAGATTGGAATAATTATGGATGTCCTGATAAAGGGATCTTCGGAATTAAATAAAATGTTTGCCGCATTACAGCGGACAGCCAGCGGTTTACGTCGTGATTTCGGCGAAGTTGAAAACTTGCAGCAATCTTTACGTGGCGCCCAGGATTTTGTTCAAAAAGCGTCTGCTCGTATCGAAGAAAGTATTATTTCAGATTTATTGTTGGTTCGTCCATCGGCTGGTTTGTTAACACCAAACGTTTCAAAATCTGGTGATGGTCGTGATGAATTTGTCTTGGCGCTATCTGGTGCTGCAAATTTTGTTCGTGCAAATCCTAATTTTGCAATCTCACTGGCACTGCGTTCAATGGACGAAACCAAGATTGCTTTGGTTTATTCTCCAATAGATGAAAAATTATATTATGCTGAAAAAGGCAATGGTGCATATGCTTTTTCAACATATCATTCAGCACGTGTTCGTGTTTCAAATTTATCTGAAAAATCTGATTTAACAGTTGGTTATAATGTTTCTGGTAACCAGAAAATGATTGGTGCAAATCCACGTATAACCGGATGTCCAGCCATGGATTTGGCATGGGTTGCAGCTGGAAAATTTGATGCGTATGTTTCCGACCCAATTGATTTTGCAGAAATTGCAGCAGGTGAGTTGATAGTCACCGAAGCCGGTGGAAAAATCACAATGGATACCGAGTTGATTGCTTCGAACGGCAAAGCAATGTAAGAAATTATGGAGAGAGCAGAAAAAAGGTTAAAAATGTTTGAAGGCCTGGTGAAATCTGTTCGAAATTTAAAAAATATTTTTACAATAGAAAAATATACTGGTGTTTTCATCAGTGAAGAAGCTGCGGTTAAGCATATTTCAAATGCATTGGATGAAATAGAAGATCAATGTTTGGATTTGAATGTTGCGCTTACATTACTTAAAATAGATTCTGCAAATGATGCTGTTTTAATGGTTGCAACCAAAGGTGGTAAATTTGGTAGCAGCATAACCGTTGGAAATTCTTTCAGAAATCTTGCAAAACTAAAAGAAGATAAAAAAAATCTGGCCCAAGGTGTTTTGGAAAATGGTTTAGCAACAAATTATTATTTGAATTATGTTATGCAAACCACAAAATCCGTAAGAAATGAATTACAAACCAATATTAACAAAGAAAATAACAGAATAAAAGAAATTTTTCTAAACAGTTTTGTAGATCTGCAAACTGGAAATGAACGATAATAATCTTTTTAACAAAGTTTTCTTTTTATAACTAAAATAATTTGATTATTTGCAATAATTGTCTTAGACTTGCCCAGATGAGTTTCAAAAAAATATTACGTATTACAGCAAATACATTATTCTGGTGCTTTACAGCCGGGGTGGCTGTTTTGGCTGGACTGGTTTTAATTTATGGAAATGATTTGCCAAATTATAAAAAATTGGCGACTTATGCACCACCGGTTGCAACACGTTTATATGCTTCTGATGGAAGCTTGCTGATTGAATATGCCCAAGAACGACGTGTTTTTATAGACTTTGTTGATATGCCACCACAATTGGTCCAGGCGTTCGTTGCAGCTGAAGATCAAAATTTCTGGACACATCCGGGAATCGATATACAGGGTATAATTCGTGCCTTGGCAAATAATGGCATGCGTTTAGTTGGATTTAATAAAAAGTTTACAGGCGCTTCGACAATCACCCAACAGGTTGCAAAAAATTTCTTTTTAACATCTGACAGAACAATATCCAGAAAAATCAAAGAAGCAATATTAGCGCTGAAATTGGAACGTTCATTTTCCAAAGAACACATAATGACATTGTATTTGAACCAAATATTTTTGGGGGCACGTGCGTATGGTGTTGGTTCTGCAGCATTGATGTATTTTAATAAACCTGTTTCTGAACTAAGTTTGTCAGAATGTGCATTCTTGGCATCATTGCCCAAGGCACCAAATGACCGTAATCGTGCAATTGATCGCAGAAACTATGTTTTACGTCGCATGGTTGACGAAGGTTATATAACCCAGGCCCAGGCAGATGTTGCTGGAAAAGAACCATTGAATATTAACAGCGGATTTACTGCACAAATGGAAGATGACTTTCAATATTTTGCAGAAGATGTTCGTCGTCAATTATTGAACAGTATCGGTCGTGAAACACTGTATAATGACGGTCTGTACATAAAAACAACAATTGTTCCCGAATATCAGCGCGCAGCCAGCAAAGCACTAAATGATGCTTTGGATAGATTTAGTGAAGGCAGAACAGAAAAATTACAAGGTGCAATAATAGCTATGAATCCCCACACGGGTCGTGTTGTCGCAATGGCGGGTGGTCGTTCTTTTGCAGAAAGCCCGTTCAATCGTGCAACACAGGCAATGCGTCAGATTGGAAGTACAATAAAACCATTTGTGTATTTGTCCGCACTGGAATCTGGAATGTCACCGGAATCAATTTTATCAGATGAACCAGTTGTTGGTTGGAAGGAAGATGATACACTTTGGAAACCCGAAAATTATGATAAGAAGTTTTTGGGTGATGTACCATTGCGTTTATCTTTGGAAACTTCAAGAAATGTGCCAACAGTTAGATTGGTTGAACAAATTGGAATTCGCACAGCAATCGAATCTGCCCAGCGTTTTGGTGTATATCCAGATAGTTTGGGTGATTTGAATTTATCTTTGGCATTGGGTTCCGGCGAAACAACTTTGGAAAAATTGGTGTTGGGTTATTCTGCATTCATAAACGGTGGTCATTTAGTAAATTCAAAACTAGTCGACTATATCGAAGATAGGTATGGTCGTGTAATTGGCAAAAATGAAATTCCTGGTCAAATAGAATGGAATGACGGTTTGATGCCACCAGATGAAAAATCCGAATCAGAACCTTTGTCAGATCCACAAAGCTTGTATCAATTGGTGTCAATTTTGCAGGGTGTAGTTGAACGTGGAACTGGAAAACAAGCCCAGGTCCCAGGGCATACAATTGCAGGTAAAACTGGCACAACAAACGAAGTAAAAGACGTTTGGTTTGTCGGTTTTTCAAAGAATTTAATAGCAGGTGTTTATTTAGGTTATGATACACCAAAACCATTGGGTAAGGGCGCAGGCAGTCATATGGCCGCAACAGTTTTTGCAAACTTTATGAAAGTTGCATTAGCAGGCGAAACAAACCAGCCTTTTGCCATTCCTGATGGATTAACTTTTATGCGTGTAAATCGTAGTACGGGTGTTGCTGCCAGCCAGGATCCGGATGGAATTATAATCAACGAAGCCTTTAAAGAAGGTCAACAACCAAACCCAGCGCCACAAGCTGTTAAATCTTCGAAGGGCCCAACGGTTGGTGGAGTATTTTGATTTTTGAAAATTTAAGTGATATAATTGGTTCAAAGAGGCTGTAATATGAAAAAAATTGCATTTATTTTTTTGGCTGCGCTGGCTTTGACATCGTGTGACAAATCGGAAAAATTGATGAAATGCGGCGATTATGAAATTTCTAAAACCCTGCAGGGTGACATGCTGACTATTGTCATAAATGGTGATGAAGTTGTTCTTAAACAGACAGCTGCTGCTTCGGGTGCAAGATATGCCGGAATTTTAAATGATACAAATGTTGTTTTATGGAACAAAGGTAATCATTGGACTTTGTTTTTGAATGATGAACAGCCTATTGATTGCAAATAATAAATTTATATACCACCGTTTATTTTCATAATATTTTATGATACAATTAAAGCATAAAAAGGAGACTTTATGCTGACGGATTTTTTATTAAATTATGGGTATGATTTTTTTGCCAGTGGTTGGATGCAGTTTGGTGTCGCTTTTGGCGTATCTTTTTTGATAATGATGATTTTTGGAAATGGTTTTATAAATGCAATGCGTCGTTGGCAGAAGAAGGGTCAACCAATCAGTGAAAATGTTCCAGATTCCCATAAGGTTAAATCAGGCACACCAAGTATGGGTGGAATATTGATTATAATATCAATAGTTATCTCCAGCTTATTGTATATGAAATGGTCAAATCCAACCGGATGGATTGCTTTGGGTTCATTGATTGCATTTGGTGCAATTGGATTTGCAGATGATTACAAAAAAATAAAATCACAATCTAAAAAAGCTTCGAACGGACTATCCCCAAAAATGAGATTGGGTTTGGAAATGTTGTGCGTTTTAGTTCTGGCTTATTTTATAAATAAAACTATGCCGCCATATATTCCAGGTTTGTCTGTATCATTGCCATTTGGTATAATTTTGCCACTGGGATTTTTATATTATGTTTTCGCATATTTTGTAATCACCGGCAGTGCGAATGCAACAAATATCACAGATGGTTTGGATGGTATGTTGTCTAAATTATATTTGCCAGTTTTGATTGTTCTTATTGTTGCGCTGTATGGTGCCACACGTATTGGTTTTATGGATACTGTTATGTTCTTGCCCCAGGCCAGCGGTTTGTATCCAGTGTTGGGCGCAGCATTTGGTGCTGTGTTGGGATTTTTATGGTTTAATTCCAAACCTGCTGCAATTTTTATGGGTGATGTTGGATCATTGGCACTGGGTGGATTTATGGGAACAGTTGCCATGTTATTAAAATCTGAAATTATTATGGGTATTGCCGCTGGTATGATGGTTTTGATTTTACTTTCTTCATTTATGCAAACTATGTATTTCAAAATCACACGCCGCATCACCGGTACCGGAAAGCGTATATTTAAAATGGCACCACTGCATCATCATTTTGAATTAAAGGGATATACCGAAACCAAAATAGTTGAAAGATTTTTTATAATGTCAATCTTGTTTTCTGGGTTGGCATTGATACTGTTAAAATTCGCATAAGACCGTAAATCATGTTAAAAAGAACCGAAGAAAGTAAACTTACCAGCTGGTATTTTGAAATAGACAGGCGTCTGTTGTTCTTTGTCATATCTTTGGTTTTTATTGGAATGTGGGCAATGGTATCGGCAGGCAGTGTTGCAGCCGAACGTATCAGTCAACCATGGTATTTTTTTATTCTAAAAGCATTGCCATTTTATGGGATTGGGTTAGTGACTTTATTTGTATCTAGTATGTTGGATAAAAAATGGGTTATACGAATTTCTGCTGCGAATGTTTTGATTTGTTTGCTGCTGCTGCTTGTTACATTGGTTGCGCCGGCCGCAATAAAAGGTAGTACGCGTTGGGTAAATCTGGGGGTTATCAGTGTCATGCCTGCGGACATAATGAAGCCAGGGTTTATAATTATCACTGCTTGGTTTTTATCAAAGATGAAGGAAAAGTTCGGCCAAGATATATTTTTTAACAAAGATGCTTGGCGTGTTGGATTATTAAGCTGGTGGACATATTTGGCAATTATTGGCCCAGCACTTTTAATAATTTTACAACATCCTGATTTAGGTACTTTTTTATTGTATTTTGCAGTTCTGTCAGCGATGTTATTTATCGCTGGGTTGCCGATTATTTTGATACCAATTTTTATTGGTATGGCTGGTTTAGTTGGTGTTTTTGCTTTCTTTACCATGCCGCATGTTCATGGTCGTATAATGAGTATGTTTTCAGGTGGCAGTTATCAGATAAAACAATCTATTCAATCAATACAGCATGGCGGTTTGTTGGGCAGTGGTGATGATGCGTTTGTAAAGCAGTCTTTGCCCGATGCGCATACTGATTTTATTTTTTCAGCAATTGCCGAAGACAGTGGTGCAATATTAGCATGTGCTTTGTTGTGTGTATTTTTGTATGTTATTAACAGATTGACCACCAGTGCGATTCGTGCACGCGATCCATTTGTGTTTTATGCAGCCGGTGGCGCAGCAGCATTATTTGGTGCCCAGGTTAGTATAAATATAATGTCGGCATTACATCTGTTCGCGCCCAAGGGTATGACATTACCGTTCATATCGTATGGTGGTAGTAGTTTTGTAGCATTTTGTTTGTTGTTTGGAATGATTTTGGCAATTGTCCGTGAAGATAAATGGAAATAAAAAGGGGATAAAAATGCGTATTTGGATTGCAACTGGTGGAACTGGTGGACATGTTTTTCCTGCGCTCAGCGTTGCCGAGGAATTGGCAAAACGTGGTCACAGAATAATTATTTCAACCGATGGTCGTGTTATGGATATGGTAAAACGCGGTAAACCAAAAAAATCTGGGGTTGCTTTTATTTGGGCGTCGGGTGTTGGTGCAAAAAGTAAATTGATGCAGATTATTGCATTGTTCAAAATTGCTGTATCCAGTGCTGCATTGACTTTGCGATTTATGTTATTCAGACCAGAACGTGTTGTTGCGTTTGGTGGATATGCATCTGTGCCTGCTGTATTTGCTGCACATTTATGGAAAGTCCCAACTTTATTACATGAACAAAATGGTGCAATCGGGCGTGCAAACAAATTTGCTATGCGTTGGGTCAGAACACTTATGACCAGTTTTCCAAAAGTTGATGGTGTAAAAAGTAATAAATCTTTGAAAGTTATATATTCAGGTTTACCAGTTCGTAAAGAATTTTTGGCCGCTGCAAACAGCCCATTAAAAATGGAATCAAAAATTTTGGTAACAGGTGGATCTTTGGGGGCCCAGATTTTGGACGAAGTTGTACCAGTTGCAATTGCAGCGATGAAAAATAAAAAAATATTTGTAACACATCAAACCAGACCGGAAAATGTTGTGCGTCTGCAAAAATTTTATTCGGATCAAAAAATTCGCGCTAATGTTTTATCGTTTATTCATAATATGGCCGAAACAATTATTTCTTCGGATTTGATAATTGGTCGTGGTGGTGCCAGTACAGTTGTTGAATTAGAAACAGTTGGCAGACCTGCAATAATTGTGCCACTTGGGATAAATCCAGACCAGGCTGCAAATGCAGAAAATTTTTCAAAGACCGGCGGTGCATTTTCCGTGCCCCAAGACAAATTTACACCAAAATGGTTGACTGCGACATTGACAGAATTGTTTGATAATCCGGCACGTTTGACAAAAATGGCACAAAAAGCATACGTTCCAAATAATGCGGTTTCGATAATTGCTGACGAGGTTGTAAAATAATTTTTACATGTTTATTTTTCCGCTTGCCCTGATTTTGCGATTTGTTCTATGATAGTTGCAAGAGAAGGAAATAATGCGCTTTGCAGCTGTATCTATTTTAGCAATTTTTGCCACAATTCAGGCGTTTGCCGATGTTCGTTTGCCCGTTGTTAATGTTGCGGCTGGTTCTGTGTCTGCACGTGCGGCATTCGGTGAAAATTTGGTAGAGGTTAAACCACTACAAAAACCATTGCAAATAGAATCAAAAAAAGTCGCACAAGTTAAACCTGTTTTAAAATCAATTTCTATTGATTCTGGTGAAAAAATATTGGCAAATCGTGGCGATGTATTAAGCCCACGTAAACCAAGTGGTGATTTATGGGCACGTACTGATTCACCTTTGCGTTTGCCACAGCCCCAGGAATTTGTTAGCCTGGACAATGATGTTTCACAATTACCAGAAGAAGACTTGCAACCAAAAGTTATTGCACGTGCACCCGCTATCCAGGAACCTGTTGTTGAATCAAAGTCCGGTGAATTAGATGCACAAATTGCAAAACTGGTTGACTTACAACGCAAAGCAGATGCAAGTGTTCGTACAGCAAGTATTAATAAACCTGTTGATATAATTTCTTATGATATGAAGCCAAGGGTTGTTGAACGTGAATCGCGTCCTGTTTCTGTGAAATCATATAACCAAGATTCTGATGATATTTCGTTAAGTCGTGTTGTTGTTCCTATGGATGATGATGTTATTGTCAGAAAAGTTAAAAAAGATACCCAACCTTCTTTTGCCAGAATAGATGGTGATTTTTCAAAAATGTCACCTGGTGAATTGAAAAAAGCATTCAAGAAAACATATTTGTCTGAAAACAAACATTTGTCCACTTATAAAATTGATGACAGATTTGATGTTGCAAGTGACCTTTCTACATCCGCCGAAGGATTCACCGCAGAACAGGATTTATCAGAATCTGGCGGTGTTCGTCCTTTGGAAATAAAAATCGGATTCAAAGGCGAAGATTCATCATTATCACGTGATAATTATAATTTGTTAAGTGAATATGCTAGCATAGTTGTCAGCAATCCAAAACGTGCAATCCAGGTTTCAATACCAGAACGTTCAACACGCAGTTTGGACGATCGAAAATTGGCTGCACGCAGATTGGCGATTGTTGAACAGGTTTTGCGTGATACAGGTGTTTCTGATCAAAGAATAATGCCAGTACTAAGTCAGCGTAGCGATGATGGTTTTGTTTTACGTGTTATTTCATCTGATCAGTATGAAACATTGACCCAGCAAAAACGCGATATGTTCGGTGACAGTGTCAGCAATAAAACATACAAAAGCATGACTTGGTAATTTACCAATAAAAATGCAATGAAATTTTTAGATTTCTTATTTCCCCCAGCTTGCTCGATTTGTAAAAAATCAGTTTCTCAACATGGAATGCTGTGTCCCGATTGTTGGTCCGGGTTTAATTGGATATCCGACCCAAAATGCTGTAAGTGTGGATATCCTTTTCCTGCAGATTTGGATTTAGGTACAACACCAATGTGTCCTGTTTGCGCTGCTGGCGATAATGAATTGGACTGGATGCGTTCTGCTTGTGTTTATGATGATGTTTCAAAAAATATAATGTTACCGTTCAAACATGCTGGTGCTTTGCATTATCAGAAAATTATGACGCGGGCTATGATTGGTGCTTTGCGTGAATTAGATCAAAATGTTGATTTAGTTATGCCAGTACCATTGGCATATCGCAGATTATTCAAACGTGGTTATAACCAGGCAACATTGTTGGCACGCCCAATTGCAAAATATTTGGGTAAAAAAATTGATGTTTCCAGTGTTCGCAGAAAATATCGCCCAGATATGGGACATAAAAATTCAAAACAACGTTCAGAAAATATTCGTGGTGTTTTCGTTGTATCAAGACCAGAAAAAATATCAGGCAAGACAATTTTGTTGGTTGATGATGTTATGACAACAGGCGCAACATTTTCTGAATTAAAACGGGTTTTAAAAAAGTCTGGTGCAGTTGCTGTTTATGGCATAACTTTTTGTCGCGTTGTCCGTGCAATTTGATAAAAATCATAATTTGATTTTTGGTTTTTTATCTTGTACTATTAAATAGTCCAATAAATAACAAAGAGTTTAATATGAAAAAAGCTTTATTTTCAATATTTGGAATACTGTTTTTAGGAAGTGCTGGCGCAACGCCATTAACAGGTTTTTATCAAACAATTGATGATGGTACACAAAAACCAAAATCAATAGTTGCATTGTATGAATATAATGATGGTGATGAGTCAAAATTGGCTGGTCGCATAATCGCTTTGTATGACAAAGAAGGTAATGGAAAAATAACAGAAACTATGAATAACCCAATACGTATTGCAGAAAAAGTAGAAGGTAAACCAAAAATGGCCGGTTTGGATATAATTTGGAATATGGAATGGGATGCAGATGATTTTGAATACGAAGATGGAAAAATTATGGATCCAAAAAAGGGCAGTGTTTATCGCAGTGTAATATGGCAAGAAAAAAACGAACCAAAAAAATTGCGTGTTCGTGGTAAAATTGGACCATTCGGTCGCACACAGACTTGGAATGTTATGAATCGTTCTGATTTACCGTCTGATTTGCAAAAATTAGATACCAAAAACTGGAAACCAGTGGTGATAGAATAGTGGCGGCAAAAGGCAGTTTTCCGTCAAATTGTGTCGTGCCAAAAACACGACACTTTTATTTGATTTAAGTACAAATTTCAGCTAATATTCATCGAAATAACAGGAAAAATATTATGAACATAGAATTGGGTAAAAATATAGAATCACGTGAAATAGAAACCAGAATACAAAAATTCTGGGATGAAAATTCTTTTTGGGAAAATGATGTAAAATCAGAAAAACCTGGTTTTTGTACAATGATGCCACCACCAAATGTTACAGGTAATCTGCACATGGGGCATGCTTTGGATAATGTTTTAACGGATATAATTTGTCGTTATAAAAGAATGTCTGGTTTTGATGTTTTGTGGCAACCGGGAACTGACCATGCATCAATTGCGACACAGTTATTGGTTGAACGTGATTTATCAAAAAATGGAATTAACCCAAAATCATTATCGACTGAACAATTATTAGAACGTGCATGGAATTGGAAAAATGAAAAGGGTGGTCAGATTATGAATCAGCTTCATATTCTGGGTGTAACACCGGCTTGGTCACGTGAACGTTTCACAATGGACGAAGGATTATCAAAATCAGTTACAAAATTATTTGTAAAAATGTATTCAGAAGGTTTGATTTACAAGGCACGTCGTTTGGTTAACTGGTGCCCGAAACAACAGACATCTGTTTCAGATTTAGAAGTTGAAACACGTGAAGAAAAGGGTAAATTTTATTTCTTTAAATACCCATTAAAAGATGGTGGTTTTATTGAAATTGCAACAACACGTCCAGAAACTTTGTTTGGCGATCAAGCAATTGCAATTCATCCTGAAAATGAAAAATTAAAACACTTAATTGGTAAAACAGCAATTATTCCATTAACTGATATTGAAATTCCTGTTATTGCAGACGAACATGCAGATCCAGAAAAGGGTACAGGTGCAGTTAAAATTACACCTGCCCATGACATGGATGACTGGGAAGTTGGTTTGCGTCATAACTTGGAACCAGTTTGTGTATTAACACCAGATGCCAAAATGAATGAAAATGTTCCAGAAAAATATCGTGGAATGGATCGTTTTAAGGCTCGTGAAGAGGTTATGAAGGATATAGAATCTGCTGGTTTGTTAATTAAGGTTGAAGATAAGACGATTCCAACACCATATTCGGAACGTGGAGGTGTTGTAATTGAATACATGATTCGTGATGAATGGTTTGTTGATGCAAAAAAATTATCAATACCCGCGATTAAAGCCGTCGAAGAAGGCAAAATTAAATTTATGCCAGAACACCGTCAAAATTTGTTTATGGCATGGATGCGTGATATTCGTGAATGGTCAATATCGCGTCAATTATGGTGGGGACATCAAGTACCAGCTTGGTATGATGCAGATGGAAATATTTATGTTGCAGAATCCGAAGCAGACGCCATAAAACAATCAGGTGGGAAAAAATTAACACGTGATGAATCTTGTTTGGATACCTGGTTTTCAAGTTCTTTGTGGCCATTTTCAACATTGGGTTGGCCGGAAAAAACATTGGAACTTTCAAAATATTATCCAACGGATTTATTGTATACTGCGGCTGATATAATATTTTTCTGGGTTGCACGTATGGTAATGATGGGAATTTATGTAATAGGTGATGTTCCATTCCATACTGTTAATTTCCATGGCATTGTTCGCGATTCCAAGGGTCAAAAAATGTCCAAAACCAAGGGTAATGGTACAGATCCATTGACCGCTATTGAAAAATTTGGAACAGACGCATTGCGTTACTGGGTTGCAACCGCACCAATTGGAACAGATGTACGTTATTCTGATGATGAAGTTAAACGTGGAACAAAACTGCTGACGAAATTATGGAATGCATCTAAATATACATTGATGCAACTAACGGATTGGGAACCGACTGATAAATTTGTTCCAGTTGCAGACAGATTTATCGAAGATAGATGGGTGTTATCTGAACTGAATAAAACAATTGCAGATGTTCGTAAGAATTTGGATAAATATGATAACTATAACGCACGTGGTGCAATTGACAGTTTCTTTTATGATGTTTTTTGTGATCAATATTTGGAATTCATCAAGGACAGATTCTGGTCGCCTGAAAAATACAGTGCCGATTCAAAAGCATCTGCGCAATGGACATTGTGGGAAGTATTGCGTTCGGTATTGGGATTGTATGCCCCAATTATTCCATTTTTGACAGAAGAATTATGGCAGAAAATTTATAAAGATTCCGAAGGTGGACAAACACTGCATCTGACCCAGTATCCAATTGTTCGCGATGAATGTGAAACAGATGTTTCACAGATGCAAATTGCGTTGGATATTTTAAAAACAATTCGTGGTATGCGCACAGAGCGTAAAATTGGTAACGGTGCAAAATTATCAGAACTTTTAATTGATGCGTCTGTTCCAGAAGTTTTGCATGGTGTTATTAAATCTGGTGCACGTGCGGAAAAAATCATAACGGTCCCTAATGCGGATATTGAATTCAAGGTTGCAGAATAAAATGGAAAAGTTTATTGAAAAGAAAGTTTTATACACTTATCAAACGGACAGATTTGGAAATATACGTCCGCTGATTTTGATGAATGAATTGCAAGCTATGGCGGATAATCATGCTGAAAGTTTGGGGTTTGGTCGTTCATACTGTATTGAACATGGTATTGCCTGGGTTGTTACACATTATTTGGTCGATATTATTGAAATGCCACGCGAAGGTGAAGGGTTGACTTTTATAACATGGCCATCGGGTCATGGTCCATTAAAGGCAACACGTGATTTTGAAATTCGTGGTGCTGATAACAGATTGATGGTTGTCGCCACCAGTCAATGGATAATGATTGATATTGCAAAAAGATGTCCTGTAAAGTTATCTGAAACTTTGCGCGATTGGGAAACAATTACAGAACGTGCATTGAATCGTGAATTTGAAAAGTTTCCAGATTTTCAAACACAACACGAACACATTTTCAAATGCAGATACGATGATGTTGATGTAAATCAGCATATAAATAATGCGGTCTATGCAGTTTGGGCAACAGAAAGCGTTGGGTTTGAGTTCCGTAATCAGCATAAATTAAAAGCAATTGAATTAAATTTTAAAAAAGAAGTTGGTCCAACCGAGCAACAAGTTACAGTAGATGTAAATATTAATGGTATGATAAGTCGTCATAAAATCAGAACGTCTGAAACTGAACACGCAAATATTATTTGTAAGTGGGAAGAAAATAGTTAAATAAAAAAACCGCCATTTGGCGGTTTTTTTTATCTGACAGCAGATACTGCTAATCTTTTACGACCAGTTGCGCGGCGACGGTTCAAAACCTCGCGTCCGCTTTTTGTGGCCATCTTTTCACGAAAACCATGTGTTTTTACACGACGTGTTTTAGATGGTTGATAAGTTCTTTTAGTTGCCATGACTTCGTCCTTAAATTTCTTCTTGCTGGCCTATTTAACCACAGGTTAAATCAAAACGCAATCTTTTTTTAATTTTATTTAGCTTTTACTATACCAAGCATCTTCAAGCCTTCTAATATCAAAAAATAAACAAATACAGCGGCCAATAAATTCCAGATTGCCAAAAACATTTATAATCCTTTTGTTGTCAAAAATAATACTAAAAAACAGCAGTTTGTCAACTATATTTTTATGTAAAAATAAAGTGATTTTTTGGGATTTTTTACTTGCTGAAACAGGCAAAATTTTGCTATCTTTATAGGGCAATAAAAGCATTAGAAAACAAGGAAAAATTGGCATGTCTGAAATTAATGAAACACATGAAATAAATGAAATAAAAGTTCCAACTTCTTCTCTGGAACATGAAATGAGAACCAGCTTTTTAGACTATGCGATGTCGGTTATCGTTGATCGTGCATTGCCCGATGTCAGGGACGGATGCAAACCGGTACACAGACGTATTTTATATGTTATGAATGATGTTGCGCCAAGTACACGTGCAACTGTTAAATCTGCAACAATTGTTGGTCGTGTTATGGGTGATTTCCACCCGCATGGTGACAGCAGTATTTATGAAGCAATGGTTCGTATGGCCCAGGACTTTTCAATGGGTGAAATGTTGGTCCAGGGTCAGGGTAACTTTGGTTCACGCGATGGCGATAAAGCAGCTGCTATGCGTTATACCGAGGCACGTCTTTCAAAACTTGGTGCGTCACTGATGGATGATATGGATAAAGATACAGTTGACTGGATGCCCAATTTTGCAAACACATTAAAAGAACCAATTGTTTTACCAGCTAAATTTCCAAACTTTTTAGTAAATGGTGGTTCGGGTATTGCGGTTGGTATGGCAACAAATGTTCCAACATATAATTTGGGCGAAGTTTGTAATGGCGTTTTGGCTGTTCTTGATAACAAAGGTATTACAGACGATGAATTGTTTGGAATTATCCAGGCTCCTGATTTTCCAACAGGCGGAATTATTATGGGGCGTGCTGGTGCATACAAAGCCCATACAACAGGACGTGGATCAATAATTGTTCGTTCAAAAACACATTTCGAAGATTTTCGTGATCACGAAGCAATTGTTGTTGATGAAATTCCATATCAGGTAAACAAATCACAATTGATTATAAAAATTCATGATCTGGCCAAGGAAAAACGTATCGAAGGTATTTCTGAAATTCGCGACGAATCTTCCAAAGAAGGTGTTCGTATTGTAATTGAATTGAAACGTGATGCAATTGCTGATGTTGTTTTGAATCATTTGTTCCAATATACGGAAATGCAAACCAGTTTCCCTGTAAATATGATGGCGCTAAATCGCGGACGTCCAATGTTGTTCAACGTACGTGGCGTTTTGGATTCGTTTATCGAATTCCGCGAAGAAGTTATTCGCAGACGTACAATATTTGAATTAAACAAGGCGCGCAATCGTGCACACGCATTGTTGGGATTATCTGTGGCAGTTGGAAATTTGGATGAAGTTATTGCGCTGATTAAGGGCAGTGAATCACCAGAGGCAGCCCGTGAAGCACTGGTATCCCGTGGTTGGAAGGCATCTGATATCGAAAATTATATCAAATTGATTGATGATCCAAATACAGAATACAAAGATGGCATGTTCCATATGTCCGAAGATCAAGCAAGGGCCATATTGGAATTGCAATTACACAGATTGACAGGATTAGAACGTGAAAAAATTCACAACGATTTGACAGACTTGGCGACAGTTATAAAAAGTCTGTTGGAAATTTTGGGCAGCCACGATCGTATCATTCAAATAATTCGTGATGAAACAACTGCTGTTCGTGATAATTGGTCACAACCCAGACGCACAGAAATATCTGATGCTGAAATTGATATTGATATCGAAGATTTGATTGCTCGTGAAGATATGGTTATCACAGTATCAAATACTGGTTATATCAAACGTGTATCTTTGGATACATATCGTGCACAAAAACGCGGTGGCAAGGGACGTAATGCAATGACAACCAAAGATGACGATTATGTTGTTCAGGTATTTGTTGCAAACACTCATACACCGTTGATGTTCTTCTCTTCTTTGGGTATTTGTTATAAATTGAAAACATATAAATTACCAGAAGCAGCTGCAAACGCCAAGGGTCGCCCATTGGTAAATCTGTTGCCGTTGTCAAATGGTGAAACCATAACAGCAATATTGCCAGAGCCTGAAGATAAAGAAAACTTCCTGATGTTTGCAACGGCATCTGGTAACGTTCGTAGAAATAAAACATCTGATTTTGAAAATATTCGTGCAAATGGAAAAATTGCAATGAAACTTGACGAAGGTGATACTTTGATTTCTGTATTACCATGCAGTGAAAATCAAGATGTGTTCTTGTCAACTTATCATGGTCGTTGTATACGTTTCAGCGTTCCAGAAATACGCGTTTTTGCTGGTCGAGCCAGTGATGGTATCCGCGGTATAAGATTAGAAAAAGGTGACCGTTTAATTGGAATGGCAATGTTGAATCATGGTGAATCCGATTCAGCAGTGCGTGCTGCATATATCAGACAAAGTCGTGCCGCACGTCGCGCAGCGACCGGTATCGAAGAAGAAGCTGATAACGATGAAGAAGAATCTACAGCATTGGTTTTGGACGATGCAACAATGGCAAAAATGGCAGCAGCCGAAGAATTTATTCTGACTATTTCTGAAAATGGATTTGGAAAACGTACTAGTTCTTATGAATATCGTTTAACACATCGTGGTGGTGGCGGATTTGCAAATATCAAACTGGGTGGCAAAAATACAGCTGTTGCTGGTTCTTTCCCTGTTGATTCAGAACACGACATTATGATGGTTACAGATGGTGGTAAAATTATCAGAACACCAGTTGCAGATGTTAGAATTGCTGGTCGTGCAACCGCAGGTGTAACACTGTTCCGCACAGCTGAAAATGAAAAAGTCGTATCTGCTGTTGCGATTGAAAAAGAAGAAATTGTAGAAGAAATAGCGGAAACAACTACTGAAACAAAAGAAGCCGAGATAAATGAATAACGAATACTTTTTATCCATTAATGATGTGGCAAAAAAGTTGGACTTGCCTGCACACACTCTGCGTTACTGGGAAAAACAATTCCCAGTCGCGGTGAAGCCAACAACGGGTGCAGGTGGGCGTCGTTATTATCGTGCTGAAACTGTTGTTGCCTTGGAAACTATAAAAAAGTTACTATATAGTCGTGGTATGACAATTGCAGGTGTAAAGAAACTGTTGAAAGACGGTATGTTTCCGGACAGTTCTGATTTTATAGATGGTGTAGATAAAAAAGAAATTATAAAACCAGTGGTTAAGAAGAAATTAGAACATGTTGATACAGGTTTGTTTTCTTCAACTTCGGAAATTGATCAGGCAATTGATTTGTTAGAAAGGGCACGGGCGGTTTTAAAATAATTAAACCGAATTGTTTTAAATGCCCGCTTTGCGGGTGTTTTTATATTAATTGTAAATAATTTTTTGGTCATAAAATAACAAAATAGAAGGTAGAAAAATGAAAAAAATAATCGAAAAAATAAGTATATTGGGTGATTCTATTTCCAAGGGGGTAATATTGGATGAAATATCAAGAAAGTATAAAATATTAAAAGAATCCGCGGCTGATTTATTCAGTCGTGAAAATAATGTTGTTGTTAAAAATCATGCAAAGTTCGGTTGTACCAGTGAAAAAGCATTGGAAATAACAAGAAAAATATTAGAATCTGAAACTGATTCTGGAATTATTATGTTGGAATTGGGTGGAAATGATTGTGATTATAATTGGGATAAAGTTGCAGAAGATCCAGAATTTGATCATCAACCAAATGTTACATTGGAAAAGTTTAAACAGAATATTTCAAAAATAATTGAAATTGTAAAGGCTAGTGGGCGTGATTTGGCTTTTATGACACTGCCACCAATTGATTCAGAAAAATATTTTAATTGGATTACACGTGGCGATAAAACACGAATTGAAAATATTCAACGTTTTTTGGGCGAACGTAATTATATTTACAGACATCAGGAATTGTATGCCAGTGCATTGGAAGAAATTGCAACAAAAAACAATATTTATAAAATTCCGGTCCGCGCTGGTTTTTTATCTATTCCGCGTTGTGGGGATTATATTTGTGATGATGGAATTCATTTAAACGAAATGGGCCAAAGTGTTATGAAATCAATATTTAATGACACCTATAATCAGTATATATCAATGAATTAAAAAAAACCCGCAACCGCGGGTTTTTATTTTGAAAATCTTGGCAGTCTGGGCGGGAATCGAAGTGCGTGCTTACTAGTTTGAAGATTTTGGCAGTCTGGGCGGGAATCGAAGTGCGTGCATTACT